>NZ_CP182486.1:1800000-2022500 GCF_052327305.1 Sphingobium sp. CR28
TCGCCGTAGGCCGCACGACGATGGGTTGAATTATGCCACGTGTTGAAATGCTGTCGGCGAGCTCAGCCAGTGCAGCCTCGTCGAAGTGCCGACGCGGCTGATCTTGATGAGGAGCGATACGAACGATATCGAGGATCTGGATGCGGCTTTCACCGGTCTCATCCGGTTTGGCACTTTCACCCGATAACGAGACGGATTCGCGGGTTTCCTCGAACAGAGCCGAAAGTCCTCGACCCAATGACCGCCGCGGCGGCGCCTTCGCCCCCGCTCCATTATCCTCGCTCATGCCGCCATATCCCGCTGAGGCAGTCGCCCGATCAACTCGCGGGCAAGCTGCATATACGCCTCCGATCCCGCGCACTTAATATCGTAGATAAGGGCGGGCACGCCGTGGCTTGGCGCCTCCGACAGTCGAACATTACGCGGGATAACGGTCTGAAACACCAGCGGACCGAGGCAGGCGCGCACATCGTCCGCCACCTGATCGGTCAGACGATTGCGCCGGTCATACATGGTAAGTGCCACACCCAGAATAGATAGCGAGGGATTAAACTTGGCGCGGATGCGCTCGACCGTCTGAAGCAATTGGGAAAGCCCCTCAAGCGCGAAGAATTCACACTGAAGCGGCACGAGGACTGAATGGACGGCCACCATAGCATTCACGGTGAGCAGGCCGAGCGAAGGCGGGCAATCGACAAGGCAAACGTCCCATCGGCTACCGTCGACTCCGGTCAGCGCGCGTCGTAGTCGATGCGTCCGCTCAGGTATATCGATCAGTTCGATCTCGGCTGCGGACAGATCCTGAGTGGCCGGCACGATATCCAGGCCCGGCACGATGCTCGGCAGGACGACGTCGCCAAGGGCATGATCGCCGATCAACAAGTCGTAGCTGGTGTGGTGCTGGCGGGCCTTCTGGTTCACTCCTAGCCCCGTGGAAGCATTCCCTTGCGGGTCCAGATCAATCAGCAAAGTTCGATGCCCCGTTGCGGCCAGCGCCGTTGCAAGGTTGATTGCGGTCGTCGTTTTGCCAACGCCCCCCTTCTGGTTCGCAATTGCGATGCTGATCATGCCCGCGCCCTGCGTCCTTTTTGGCCGTACTTTCCACGTGGTGTCGATTGCGCCGGCCTTTGTCGCCGCTCGACCTGCGTCGCCACGATGATGTGGCTTTCCGTATCCGTGACACTCTGTTTCACGTGAAACACACCTTGCCACTCCGCGCGGGCTGTTTCCAGTTCCAAATTGGCATTTCGCCCCTTTGGTAGGACCCAAGTTGTGGATAAGTCGGCAAGATGGTGAGCGGTGGCAAAAATCTTGGACAGCGGGGCATATGCGCGCGCGGAGACGACCGAAACGTCCGATCGTTGCACGTCACCGATGCCTGAACGAATGACCGAGCAATGGGCTAAGCCTAATTGAGATATGCAACGCTCCAGATGAGCAACGCGTAAAGGTCGAGGCTCAACCAGGAGGATCGGCCGGTCCGTCAGGCAGGCGATCACCAGACCCGGGAACCCGGCACCGCTTCCAATATCTACCCATATCCCGGTGGCCTCGGGCAACGCATGGTCCAGAAGCTGGGCGCTATCGACGATGTGACGTGCCCAGATCATGTCGCGCGTACCGGCAGAAATGAGATTCTGCTTGTCGGCCTCGATCAACGTTTCCGAAACCAACCAGCGCATGCGCTCGCCTTGGGAGCCGCTGAGCCACCCCCTGCCCTCCAGCCATGATTGTGCTTCGTCTTCCGTCATCACGCCGCAAGGCGGCGAACCGCGCAGAGCAGTGCTGCCAGTGCCGCCGGAGTGATCCCCCGGATGCGACCTGCAGCCCCCAGGCTTGTCGGCCGCGCCGCTTCGAGTCTCTCGATCATCTCGTTGCTAAGTCCACCCACGGCACGAAAATCGAGGTCAGGCGGCAGCGGAATGGCTTCATTCGCCCGAAGCGCTCGCACCTCCATCTCCTGTCGAGCAAGATAAGGCGCATAGATCGCATCCTCCAGCAGCTCGTCGATCACCGCCGCATTAGGGCGAACATCATCCTCGACCAGAAGGGTATCAATAACCTCGCGCGGGACCGCCGGGAACCGTGCCCATTCCCGCAGCGATCTGGGCGGTTCGGACAGACGCACGTCGTCAGCGCCCATCGCATGGAGGACAGCGGGCGTTACGCTTTGATCCAGTTTCGCGGAGACTGCCGCCCGTTCCGCCTCCCGAGCAGCGAAGTGCCGCGCCCGCTCTGCACCCACCAGACCAAGACGTACCCCTTCCGGCGTGAGGCGGGTGGCAGCATTGTCGGCACGCAGCCGGAGGCGAAATTCTGCCCGTGCCGTCAGCATGCGGTACGGCTCAGTCACACCTTGCAAGGTGAGATCGTCGATCATCACGGCGATATAGCTCTCCGCCCGATCCAATCGCAGCGGTTCAAGATCAAGTCCCGACGCCGCAGCATTTGCGCCTGCGACCAGCCCTTGGGCGCCAGCCTCTTCATAACCTGTTGTGCCGTTAATCTGCCCCGCGAGATAGAGACCGGGCAACGCAGGAAGAGCCAATCGGTCGTCTAGAGCTCTCGGATCGATATAGTCATATTCGACCGCATAGCCCGGAACGACAATCTCGGCCTGCTCAAGACCCGCTATGCTCCGGACCATTGCAGTCTGCGTCTTGGTGGATAGCGATGTGCTGAGACCATTGGGATAAACGAGGTGGGTGGACAGGCCTTCCGGCTCCAGAAAAATCTGGTGCCCATCCCTGTCGCCGAAGCGGACGACCTTGTCCTCAATGGAGGGACAATAGCGCGGCCCATGCCCTTCTATATGACCCGAATAAAGCGGGGATTCGCAAAGCCCGTTTCGGATCAGTTCATGGGTAGCCGAGTTCGTCCGGGTAATCGCGCAGGCGACCTCCGCTCGCGGTCGTTCGCCGGCCGGTAGGAACGACATTGTCCAGTCTTCTCGGTCGGATCGCTGGACGGAGAGACGTCCCCAGTCGATTGTCCTACCGTCAAGGCGCGGAGGCGTGCCGGTCTTGAGCCGTCCCATCGGGAGAGACAACACCCGCAATTGGGCCGCGAGCTGATGCGACGCGCCCTCCCCTATGCGGCCGCCGACCAGCCTTTCACTACCGCGAAAAAGCCGACCCTCGAGGAAGGTGCCGGTTGTGAGTATGACGGAGGGCGCGAGAAGAACACCACTATCAGCGAGATGGACGCCCACACACCGTCCGCCCTCTATGTGAAGCGCTGCGACCTCGCCAGAAACAACAGAGACAGTTTCAAACGCGAGCAGTTGCCGCTGCACAGAAGCTCGATACAGATCGCGATCAGCCTGCACGCGAGGCCCACGAACAGCAGCCCCTTTGCTTCCGTTCAACATCCGACGATGGATCGCAGCGGCGTCGGCTGCCCGAGCCATTATTCCATCGAGAGCATCGATCTCGCGAACGAGATGGCCCTTGCCCAACCCGCCGATGGCCGGGTTGCAGGACATCTCCCCGATACGTGCGGGATTCAAGGTGACCAGGGCAACGCGCGCGCCTCTGCGGGCGGCCGCGGCCGCTGCCTCTGTGCCGGCATGTCCGCCGCCTACGACAATGACATCGAACTGCGTCATGGCACCGCCCCTATCCGATCACTCGCGAGCGGTCAAAGACGCTGTTCCACGTGGAACGCTGTGACTTACTTGCCGATGCAGAAACCAGAGAAGAGCGTATCGAACATGGCTTCCGTCGCGTTCTCACCAGTCAATTCCGTGAGGGCGAACAATGCGGAACGAACGAGTTCCGCACGGAGTACGTCGTCGTCCTGTCCAATCGACTCCGCGACCGCTTCTCTTACACGCGTCAATATATCATGTTGGCGCTGGGACAGAGCGTATTCCGTTGACGCGGGCGCAAGCATCCGTGCGCGCTCGACAATCTCACTGACAAGCAAATCAAGGCCTGCGCCTGTGACGCTGGACACCGCTATGCCTTCCGCTGATGCCCCCAGATCGGCCTTACCGGCGACCTGGACTACTCCTGCGCGATCCGGGCGAGTAGTGGGATCGCCCAGCCATAGAATGATATCCGCGTGATCGATTGCTTGCGCGGCCCGGCCAATGCCGATCGCCTCCACAACATCGACAGATTCGTCATCCCTGAGGCCAGCGGAATCGATAAGAAGGAAGGGATAGCCGTCCCAAGTCATCGGCGCCTCGACAAGATCCCGCGTCGTCCCCGCAATATCGGTAACGATCGCGGCTTCCCGTCCAACTAACGAATTGAAAAGACTAGATTTTCCGGCATTCGGCGGGCCGGCAATGACGACTCGGAAACCCTTGCGCAGACTTTCACCGGCAGGTCTCGCCAGATCCAAATCCAGCGACGTGAGCAAGTCAACCAGATCATCCTGTCTACTATTATGAACAACATCTTCTTCGTCGGCAAAGTCGATCCTCGCTTCGAGATTGGCCGCTGTCTGCAACAGGCGCTTTCGCCACTCCCCTATGCGATCAGCAAATTTGCCTTCCATCATGTGAAACGCCGCTCGGCGTTGAGCCACCGTTTCCGCTGCCAGCAGGTCGCCCAGTCCCTCTATGCGCGAAAGGTCCATTCGCCCATGCTCAAAGGCGCGCCGGGTAAATTCTCCGGCGACCGCAGGGCGAACGTTGGGCAGCGTAGATAATGCACCCTCGATGGCCGAAACCACAGCGCGAGAGCCATGGCACTGCAGTTCCAGCAGGGCTTCCCCGGTCACGCTCGCGCCAGCGGGAAAGAAAAGAATCAGGCCTTCGTCCAGTTGCTCACCCGTCTCGGGGTCGCATATCCGGCGGAGAGCCGCATGGCGCGGCGCGGGCAAACCGCCCACCATGCGTTCCGCCACCATCGGCACGCCGCCGCCGCTCACCCGGATGACTGCGATCGCAGCAGGAAGCGTCCCGCTGGAAAGCGCGAAAATCGTAGTGCCGTCACTCATGATCGCATTCACGCAACAGCGCGGACTCAGTCACTCTTCTTTGTAGAGCCGGGCGAAAGTGAGCCGAGGGACATGTCCATCATGCTCGAAAAGAGCTTCAGGCTGGCGTCACCCAAGGGCGAAAGCTGGGAGAACATCTTCTGCATCTGCTCAAGGCTTGCCTGCCCGTCCATCGTGTCGAGCACAGCCTGAATATAGCGAGCATGGATCGGCGAGAGATCGGGAAGACCAAGAAACGCGCGCGCTTCTTCCGGTGTGCATTCGACTTTGACATTGAACTGCATGGCGCTTCCCTGTGCTTCGCTCCCGCGCAATCACGCGACTTTCGCGATCATGCGCCTGTAACAGCCTGAATGCTATAAGAGGTTAAGCACCCCGACACGACTGTCGGTGAAGCCGTCGTAGATCATGCTGACCGCAACCCACAGGATCGCCGCCAGACCGAGATAGGCAATCCAGCGGTGCTTCTCGATATAATGGGCGATGATATTGGCTGCGAGCCCCATCAGGACCACGGACAGGATAAGACCGACGATGAGAATGCCGGGATGCTCGCGCGCGGCACCGGCCACCGCCAGCACGTTGTCGAGGCTCATGGAGACGTCCGCAACAGCGACCGCCCAGGCCGCGCTTGCAAAGCTCTTGGCAGGCCGCAGACCGCTGGTCTCGTCACCTTCGATCTCGGGAGAACCGGGCGATTGCACGCCCGGCATGATCTCGCGCCACATCTTCCATGCGACCCACAGCAGAAGCAGTCCGCCAGCGAGAATGAGCCCCACGATCTGGAGCAGCTGGCTCACTACGAGCGCGAAGGCAATGCGCAGCACAAGAGCTGCAATGATGCCGATCAGAATGACTTTTTTGCGCTGAGCTACGGGCAAACCCGCCGCTAGCGCGCCGACGACAATCGCGTTGTCGCCCGCCAGCACGAGATCGATCATCAACACCTGCCCGAAGGCAGCGAGGGCTTGCGGCGAGCCGATGTTGGAAAAATCCGCGACGATATGCCCCCAGATCTCGCTGGGAGAGCCTATGCCACCTGCTGCCGCCGCAGCGGCCATCATCAAAAGATCGATCACGCGCCCCTCAACGCTGGATGACGACTACTGGTTCATCGTCGCAAAGAAATCCTCGTTGGTCTTCGAGTCCTTCATCTTGTCGAGCAGGAATTCCATCGCGTCAATCGTGCCCATCTGCATGAGGATACGACGCAGGACCCACATCTTGGAGAGCTTGTCCTTCTCGACCAGCAGTTCTTCCTTGCGAGTGCCGGACTTGCCGACGTCGAGCGCCGGGAAGATGCGCTTATCGGCCACCTTGCGGTCGAGCACGATTTCGCTGTTGCCCGTGCCCTTGAACTCTTCGAAGATCACTTCGTCCATACGGCTGCCGGTATCAATGAGCGCCGTCGCAATGATCGAGAGCGAGCCGCCTTCCTCGATATTGCGTGCCGCACCGAAGAAGCGCTTGGGGCGCTGCAGGGCATTGGCGTCGACACCGCCAGTCAGCACCTTGCCGGAGCTGGGCACCACGGTGTTGTAGGCGCGGCCCAGACGCGTAATGCTGTCGAGCAGGATCACGACGTCCTTCTTGTGCTCCACCAGGCGCTTCGCCTTCTCGATCACCATCTCGGCAACCTGAACGTGGCGCGTCGCAGGCTCGTCGAACGTCGAACTGATGACCTCGCCCTTCACGCTGCGCTGCATGTCGGTCACTTCCTCCGGCCGTTCATCGACGAGCAGCACGAGCAGAAACACTTCGGGGTGATTGTCCGTGATCGCCTTGGCAATGTTCTGGAGCAGCACCGTCTTACCAGTGCGCGGCGGCGCGACGATCAGCGCGCGTTGGCCCTTGCCCTGAGGCGAGATGATGTCGATGACGCGGGCGGACTTGTCCTTGACCGTGGGGTCGAGCGTATCGAGGCGCAGCTTCTCGTTAGGATAGAGCGGCGTCAGATTGTCGAAATTCACCCGATGACGCACTGCGTCCGGATCGTCGAAATTCACCGAGATGAGGCGGGTCAGCGCAAAATAGCGCTCGCCATCCTTGGGAGAGCGGATTTCGCCTTCCACCGTATCGCCGGTCCGAAGGCCAAATTTGCGGACCTGATTGGGCGAAATATAAATATCGTCCGGTCCCGCCAGATAATTGGCTTCGGGACTGCGCAGAAAACCGAATCCGTCCGGAAGAACCTCGATCGTCCCTTCACCGACGATTTCCTTGCCATTCTCCGCTTCCATCTTGAGGATCGCGAACATGAGATCCTGCTTGCGCAGCGTGGATGCGCCCTCGACGCCGAGCTCTTCGGCCATGGAGACGAGTTCGGCAGGCGCCTTGCGCTTGAGATCCTTGAAATGCATCGGCTTGGTGTTCCGTGAACCTGGAAAAGACAGTGAAGAACTGAGGAATATCCGGAAGGTCGCCGCAAGTTTCAGATGGCCGGACGGCCGCGGGCAAGTGCCTATAGGATTAGCGCGAGCGTTACGCGCGACATGGAATCAAGTCAAGGCGCCTGCGTCCAGCCCGCCTTAACGAAAGGCAGTCAGAACGGGCGGACAATCACCAGAATGACGATGAGCGTCACCAGAATGGCGGGCACCTCGTTCAGCATACGCAGCCGGCGTTCGGTCATTGGGCGATCGCCGCGCGCCAGCTTCTTCGCATAGCCCACGCACCAGCCATGATAGCCCGAAAGCAGTAACACCAGAGCCAGCTTGGCGTGAAACCATCCTTCGTAAAAGGCGCCAACATTCACCGCCAGCATCAGGCCGAAAAGCCAGACGAGAACGATCGAGGGATTCATGATGATCCGCCGGAGCCTGTCTTCGCGCTCGATCCACGCCTTGTCTTCGGCGGACCCGAGTGCGGTCTGGTGATGATAGACGAACAGACGCGGCATCATGAACAGGCTCGCCATCAGGAAAATGACGAAGATCACGTGCGCGGCCAGCACCCACGGATAAGCGTTACCCAGAAAGCCTATGCCGATACCCACGTCACGCTCCGTACAACTGCCTGATCAGCTACCCCGAACCCTATCGACCAGCCGCTGGACATGGTCAATCGGCGTGTCGGGCAGGATACCATGCCCGAGATTGAAGATATGGGCACGTTCCGGGAACGCCGCAAGGATGCGGTCAATGGCCGCATCCAGAGTAGCCCCACCGGCGATCAGCGCCAGCGGATCGAGATTTCCCTGCACGGGAAGACCGGCCGGCAGTGCCGCATTGGCCCAGACCGGGTCGACCGTCTCATCCAGACCAATAGCGTCCGCGCCCACTCCGCCCGCATAATCGACCAGCTTGGCACCCGCGCCTTTCGGGAAGCCAATGATCGGGGTTTCGGGATGGCGGGCGCGCAGCGCCGCGACGATTGCCGCGTTCGGTGCGATCACCCAGCGCTCGAACTGGGACGGGCTGAGCGACCCGGCCCAGCTGTCGAACAATTGCACTGCATCGACGCCGGCATCGATCTGCGCGCTGAGATAATCGACAGTGACAGCGATGATCGCGTCGATGATCGCCTGAAACCGCACCGGATCGGCATAGGCCAGTCTCCGCGCCGCGCCCTGATCCTTGCTCCCGGCGCCGGCCACCATATAGGTCGCGACTGTCCAAGGTGAACCCGCAAAACCCAGGAACGTTGTCTCTGGCGCCAAGGCAGCCTTCACCTGACGAACTGTCTCGATGACCGGAGCCAAGCGCTCCGGACGAGACTCCAGCGTGTCCAGCCCTGTCTGACTCAGCTGAGGCGCGAGGCGCGGTCCCTCTCCCGTCTCGAACCAGAGATGCTGACCCAGTGCATGCGGAACGACGAGAATGTCGGAAAAGAGGATCGCACCGTCAAAACTGAAACGCCGGATCGGCTGCAGCGTCACTTCCGCCGCGCAGGCGCTATCGTAGCACAGCTCCAGAAAACCGCCCTTTTCGGCCCGCAGCGCCCGATATTCCGGCAGGTAGCGACCCGCCTGACGCATGAGCCATAGCGGCGGAACCGCCTGGCGCTCGCCTTTGAGTGTGGCGAGCAAGGGACGATCGGGTTTGGAGAGTTGAGCAGTCACGCGGTGGGACAATCCTAATAAGAAGAATTGAATCTAAGAAGATTGTTGGAGTCTGTTGGCGGGCGAAAGCCGGGGATTAGGCCTCTCTCCCGAATTTGCCAACAGCTTGACCTCGAAGAAGGATCACAAGGCCTGCGAGTCCCGTGCGCCGTCCACAGGATTCATAGCCTGTGCACAATCTGTCAGGCTGTTGAGGAGGCTGTGGATGAACAGATGCGGATCGGGGTCAAATCCGACCGGAAAAACCGCCCACTGATTCGTCCCTTGAATTGTCCCGGCATTATCCACAAGCTTGTGCCCATGGGTCAGTTCCACCTTCACCTCCTCTCGGATTCGACCGGCGAGACGCTCGAAAACATCGCGAAAGCGGGCATTGCCCAGTTCGAGAATATCGACAGTATCCGTCATTTCTGGCCGATGGTGCGCTCCGATGTGCATCTCGATCGCATCCTGTCTGAGATCGCGCGTAATCCAGGTCTCGTTCTTTTCACGCTCGCCAACACCTCCCTGCGACAGAAGCTGGAGGATAGTTGCCGGGCGCTGGGTATCCCCCATGTCGCACCGCTGGATACAGTGACCGATGCCATGTCGAGCATATTGGGGCAGGAGATGCGCAACCGGCCGGGCCGTAAGCACATCCTCGACGATGCCTATTTTGCGCGTATCGACGCGATTCAGTTCACCATTGCGCATGACGATGGACTGAACTGGGAAAACTGGGAGGAAGCGGACATCGTGCTGGCTGGTGTCTCCCGCACGTCCAAGACGCCCACAAGCATCTATCTCGCCAATCGGGGCTACAAGACCGCGAATATTCCCCTCGTGCCGGAATCGCCGCCGCCTGACCGGCTTTTTCACCTGACACGGCCAATGGTGGTCGGGCTTACGACCAGTACTGAGCGACTGATCCAGGTGCGGCGCAATCGTCTGCTCTCGCTCAATCAATCGCCCGAGACGAGCTATGTGGATACCGACAAGGTGCAGAGCGAAGTGGCGCACGCCCGCCGCCTGTTCGCTGATAATGGCTGGCCAGTCATTGATGTGACGCGGCGATCCATTGAAGAAACTGCTGCTGCGATCATCAACCTCCATGGCGACTGGCTGAACCGGTCTTCGTCGGATGACATGCGAGATATGGCATGAGCCCGCTTCTTCTTGCCTCGCAGAGCGAAAGTCGGCGCCGCCTGCTGGAGGCTGCAGCAGTTCCGTTCGAGGTGGTTCGTGCCGGAGTGGACGAAGACGCCGCGAAGGCTGCGCTCGAGGCGGACGGCCTGGGGGTGAGGTCCATGGCCGATGCGCTGGCGGAGCTGAAGGCGATCCGTCCCTCCATGCGCTCGGGTGAGGCGCTGGTCCTTGGGTGTGATCAGACGCTGGAAGCGGCGGATGGCAGCCGCATCGACAAGGTGGAAACGCGCGAACAAGCCGCCGAGCTTCTGGCGCGTCTATCCGGGACGACGCATAAGTTGCACTCCGCTGCCGTCATCGCACAGGGCGGTGCGCCGATCTGGCGCCATATCGAGACGGTGAGTCTGCAGATGCGGCCTCTCTCTTCTGCCTTCATTGCGCACTATCTCGATCTGGACTGGAATGAGTGCCGCTGGTGCGTTGGATGCTACCGCATCGAGGGGCCGGGCGCACAGCTCTTCGCGCGGGTGAATGGCAGCCATTTTGCCGTGCAGGGTCTGCCACTGCTGCAACTGCTCGACTATCTGCGCACGCGCTCTATTCTTATGGCATGAGCAGCCTACCCTATGCCGAAGTCATCGGCGATCCCATCAGTCACAGCAAGTCGCCCGTCATCCACAATTTCTGGCTGGAAACGCTCGGTATCGAAGCGGAATACCGCAAGACCCACGTGAAGGCGGGCGAGCTGGCCGGTTATTTTCTCAAGCGTCGGGCCGATCCCGACTGGCTGGGCTGCAACATCACCATTCCGCACAAGATCGCGGCGCTCGACTATGTCGATGATCCGGGCGGCGTGCGCGAACGGATCGGGGCGATCAACACCGTTGCTTGCGAGACCGGTGGGCCGCTCATTGGCACCAATACGGATGCCGGAGGTTTCCTTCAGCCGCTGTTGGCCCGGAAATGGTCCGGCAAGAACGCCGTGATGGTCGGCTCTGGCGGTGCGGCTCTGGCTGTGGGCTTCGCTTTGCGGTCCGTCGGGGTCACGGACCTCACGATCGTCGCGCGCGATGCTGCGAAGGGGCAGGCACTGCTCGAGCGGCTGAGCTTCTCCGGGCGCGTAATCGATTTTTCGGAGCCCCTCCACGACACGGCCCTTCTCATCAATGCAAGTTCGCTGGGCATGGCCGGTCAACCGCCTTACCTGCCGGACCTCAGCCCGCTCTCCCGGAACGCCCTTGTCTATGACATTGTCTATGCCGCTCAGGAGACGCCGCTCGTCGCCGCCGCGCGCGAGCGCGGGCTCGAGGCGCTCGATGGCATGGAGATGCTGATCGGGCAGGCAGCGCTGGCCTTCGATATCTTCTTCGATGCGCAGGCTCCCCGCGAAATGGACGAGGAATTGCGCGCTCGCTTGCGCGCCGCATGATCCGCATTGGCCTCACTGGCTCGATCGGCATGGGCAAGTCTACCGTCGCTGCGATGTTTCGCTCGCTCGGCGTCCCTGTCTTTGATGCCGACGCTTGCGTTCATGCGCTGCAGGCGCCGGGGGGCGCTGCGGTGGTGCCCATTGAGGCGCGCTTTCCAGGCACCACTGGTCCGAATGGCGTCGATCGCGCGGCTCTGGGTGCGCAGGTCATCGGCAATGCGCAAGAAATGGCCGCGCTGGAAGGGATTATTCATCCGCTCGTCCGTGCCGCGCGTGTCCGGTTCCTGCGCAGAAACAGGAGCCGCCCGCTGGTGGTGCTGGACATTCCTCTTCTCTTCGAAACCGGGGGAGAAGATATGGTCGACCTCGTGTTGGTCGTCTCCGCGCCCGCGTTCGTCCAGCGTCGCCGGGTGCTGGCGCGCAGGGGCATGACGGAAGCGAAGTTCCGGGCCATTCGTCGAAGCCAGATGCCGGATGACGAGAAGCGCCGGCGCGCTGACGTCGTCATAGAAACGGCGCCCCCGAAATGGGCAGTACGCGCCCAAATTTCACGTCTCGTTGCTTGCCTTGCGGCTCACAAGCGCGGATAATGTCATTCCGACGACTCTGACCAGGGACGTGATGCGCGAAATCATTTTCGATACCGAGACCACAGGGCTCGATCCGCTCACAGGCGACAGGATGGTGGAGATCGGGTGCGTAGAACTCATCAACCGCATCCCCACTGGCGCGACCTATCATGCTTATTTCAACCCGCAGCGACCGATGCCTGCTGCGGCCGAAGCCGTGCACGGATTGGGGGACAGGTTTCTGGCCGGCCAGCCACTATTTTCAAGCAGCGTTGATGCCCTGCTCGAGTTTCTGGGGGACGCGATGCTGGTCGCGCACAATGCGCGGTTCGATTTCGGCTTCCTCAACGCCGAACTGCGCCTGTGCAGCCGCGATGAAATCGATCTCGCCCGAATGATCGACACCGTCTCGATGGCGCGCACGCTGCATCCGGGGGCGAAACACAGTCTCGATGCGCTTTGCATACGCTACGGAATAGATCGCAGCCATCGCGTGAAGCATGGGGCGTTGCTCGACGCGGAGCTGCTCGCTCAGGTCTATATCGAAATGACCGGCGGCCGGCAGATCGGCCTCGGTTTCGCGGCGGAGACGATCGAGGTGGTGGTCGCCGAGGTATCGGTCGAGGTGCGCACGCCCGTGCGTCCTGTACGAACATTTGCCGCTTCCCCCGAGGAACTGGAGCGGCACGCCGCATTCATCAACGGACTCGACGCGCCGCTCTGGCGCGATGCGCCCATCAACGCCTGAGGGCGTTGTTCCGTAGTGGACCATTTTAACAGGGGTCTACTCAGCAAGAAGGAGAAGCAACCATGGAAATTCGCGTTTCAGGCCACCAGATCGAGACTGGCGACGCGCTCAAGAGCCATGTGGACGCGCGCCTTCAAGGCTTAGCCGAGAAATACTTCTCACGCGCGATTGGCGCTGGCGTCACGTTCGGCCCAGCCCCTCACGGCGCCTTTCGCTGCGACATCGTCGCGCACGTCATGGCCGGCCTCATCCTCAAGGGTGCCGGCGAGGCGCAGGACGCGCATCAGGCGTTCGACCGCGCGGCGGACAAGATCGAGAAGCAGCTGCGTCGCTACATGCGGCGGTTGAAGGATCGGCACGAGCAGGCTGCTGCCGCAGAGATCAGCCGCCTCACTGTCGATGGCGTGAACGGGTCCGGCGATTTTGGTGGCTATGACGACGCGGCCTACACCGTCTTCGCTGGGCTGGACGACGACGAGGAGGTCGCGCCGGACAGCGCTCCGGTTGTGGTGGCGGAAATGAGGATCGATATTCCGCAGGCGAGCGTCTCCGACGCGGTCATGATGCTGGACCTTCGCAACACCAACGCGCTGCTTTTCCTCAACAGCGGCACCTCCACGTTCAACATGGTCTATCGCCGGAATGACGGCACGATCGGCTGGGTCGAGCCCCCGCGCTAAACGATCTGGAGACGAGTTTCCGCAAGGCGGCGGCACGGTTGCGCAGTTGACCAGCCGCCGCTTTGCGCCTATTGGCACGGCAATATTTTCCCAGACAGCTTATGCGGACCGGGCATTTCGCCGACGAGAGACATATGCTGTCTCGCGACACGAGACCTACATGGATCATTTCGATGACTTGCTCGTGCCGGACGCGGTAGTAGGCAGCGTAACGGTAGCGAACAAGAAACAGTTGTTTCAGAAGCTGGGCGCTCTTGCCAACACCGCCTACGGGTTCGACGCTGGCGAAGTCGTCGAACGGCTGACCGAGCGCGAACGCCTCGGCTCCACCGGTTTCGGTGGTGGCATCGCCATTCCCCATGCCAAGCTTAATGGCATCGAGCGGGTGCGGGGCGCAGTGGTCCATCTCGACGAACCGATCATGTTCGACTCCGTTGACGATGCGCCTGTCGATATCGTCTTCATGCTGCTTTCTCCGGTCGATTCCGGCGCTGAGCACCTCAAGACCCTTGCCCGCGTTTCCCGCTTTCTCCGCAACGAGGCGCAGCTCGCACGGATGCGTGGCACGTCCTCGGACGCTGCGTTGTTCGCCTTGCTTGTCGGTGGGGAGACGCGTGACGCTGCCTGAGGACGGTCAGGCCCAGGAGAGTGGCGCGGTGGGAGAAGCCGCGCATTTCCGGGCGCTTGAACGGCTTTATGCTTCGGCTCCCATTAATCGCCTGTTCCCTTCCCGACTTTCGGTGCCGCGAGCGGGGGAAGCGGAGATCGAGTTCGATGTGGAAGAGCGCTTCTTCCACGCCGCTGGGGCCGCGCATGGCACCACTTATTTCAAGATGCTCGATGACGCTGCGTTTTACGCCGCCAACAGTCTCGTCACCGATCGCTTCCTTCTCACCACTGCCTTCAATCTTCTTTTCACCCGTCCGCTTTCGGTCGGTCCCATAACGGCCTTTGGCCGCTGGCTCAGCGGCGGGCGGCGTGTCTATGTAGCCGAAGCGAGATTGCTGGACGGGGCGGGTCATGAAGTGGGTCGGGGCACAGGCACGTTCATGCGCTCGGCTATCCCGCTCGCCAGCCTGCCTGGCTATGTCTCAAGCCCCGACCGTTCGTGACGCCGCGACTGACAACGGAGATGCTTGTGGGCGTTCTTCTGCGCCGGGCGGATGCGGCGGGGGGCAGCCTCATGGTTCTCCACAAGGGCGACCCGATCGCTGGAACGCTGCTCCTGCAACTCATGGAAAGAGGGGCATTTATCGGGCTTTTCGAGCGTATGACGTCCCTTGACGGGACAGTATCGCTCGTTCGTTGCGGTCCAGATGAAAGCAGACAACAATCTGAAATTATTGAATATATTTCGAGAAGGCGACGCTCCGATCCTGACTTTTGGCTCGTGGAGCTTGATATCGCGAATGGGGAACGGTTCGCCGCTGAAACGATCGCTTCGGCTTGACTCGCGCCTGAGCTCCGCTAGTTGGCGTGACAGTTTTGTGCGCAGGTAGCCTGCTTCGACCATCAGGGTCATTTTGGGCAAACACGCAGACGGGGAGCGACGCGACGCTTCTTAGGGACCGGAATACCGGCTCTTCTGGCGTCGTTCAGGTCGACTCACCGCACTTGCTTGAGTTTAAATGTTCTTGACTAAAAAGGTCGCCAGTCTGGCGACGTTTGGACTTGTTTCCGCTGGGTTTGCCGTAGCGGGTATTGGGTCGCTTACCGCGAATGCCCAGCCGGGTGCCTATGAGGCGCCAGTCACTATCCAGCCTGATTATGCTGTCACGCTTTCCGATGATGCGCTGTCCCAGCCACAAAGCGCGAGCGCCCCGGCAAGTTCCATCGCTCCGGTTAACGGCGCGGACGAAGCAATCAGCACCACCCTCCCCGCCTCCCTCGCAGCTCTTGTCGCAGAGCAGGATGAGGGTGAGACATTCGATGCGGACCAGAACTGCCTGGCGACCGCGATTTATTACGAAGCGCGCAGCGAGAGTCTGGCCGGCCAGCTCGCCGTAGCTCGCGTGATCGTCAACCGCGCCGCATCCGGCCGGTTCCCCCGCAGCTTGTGCGGTGTCGTTACTCAAGCCGGACAGTTCAGTTTCGTGCGTGGCGGTCGCCTGCCCGATGCGGACAAGAACGACGCTCAGTGGCGCAATGCCCGCGCGATCGCGCAGATCGCTGTCGATAACGAATGGAAGAGCCAGGCGGAGGGCGCGCTTTTCTTTCATGCGAGCCGCGTTTCGCCGGGCTGGGGCCGTCAGCGGCTGACTCAGATCGACAATCACATCTTCTATCGCTGAGTGATCTTGGCGATCTTTCAATTGTTCTCATAATGTTCTATGCGGTGTGAACGCAATTCGCATTGGGCTACGGCCCGAGCGAAGTGTTTCACGCCGCATAGAGGAAACGGGTTATGGCAAGCCTTCCGGCTTCTTCTTCTTCCGGCGACTGTCCGGATGGCACAGCGCTCGCGGTAACCCGCGGCGTTTTGCGCCTTTTTGCCCGTCACGACATGTTCGGCATCCCTGAAGTCCCGCTGCCTAATGGGCGGCGGCTCGATATCATGGCGATCGACACGCGCGGCTTCATCGTCGCGGTCGAGATCAAGTGTAGCCGGGCGGATTTGCTGGGTGACGGCAAGTGGCCCGACTATTTCGACTATTGTGATCGCTATTTCTGGGCCGTTCCTGCCGGCTTCGACCTCGCACCGTTTGAAGCCGAAGCGCTCTGGCCAACACGGACCGGCCTCATCGTTGCCGATCAGTATGACGCTGAGATCGTCCGCCCTGCACCGAGCGAACCCTTGGCTCCCGCGCGGCGCAAGGCGGAGGTCCAGCGCCTTGCCCGGCGCGCGGCCCGGCGCCTGACCGGCTTTGCGGATCCCGGTTTCCAGCCTGGCTGGAGCGAGGAGCTTTAAGGCACGCTTGAGCGTATTGGGACTGCCCGCTAGCCTCTACCGTCCCCTCCTCGTCAGGCCTTAATCGTTCGATCATGCATATTCTTGTTGCCCTCGTCCTTGCCTGCCTGTTCCCCGTCTCCCTCGCGAACGCCGCAGAGCCGCCCGTCGTCCGGGTTCGGCTGGAGACCAGCATGGGCTCCATCACTGTCGCGCTCGATACGCGCAGGGCGCCCAAGACCAGCGCGAACTTCCTCGCTTACGTCGATGATGGTCGGCTGGATGGCACGACTTTCTACCGTGCCGCCCGCGCCAAGGCAGATCCCAAACGCGGTTTCATTCAGGGCGGGATCGATACGGATGCCCGCCGGATGTTGGTGCCCCCCATCGTCCTTGAGCCGACCGACAAGACCGGCATTCGCCATCTCGATGGCACGATCTCCATGGCGCGCAAGGTCGATCCCAACTCGGCGACGGGCAATTTCTCCCTGACGGTCGGCCCCGCGCCGATGCTGGACGCGAACGGTGATTATCGCGGCTATGCGGCTTTTGGACGCGTTGTTGGCGGCATGGACGTGGTCAAGCGCATCCTCGCGCAGCCCTCGGGTGGCGGTCAGGGGCCAATGCGAGGGCAAATGCTCCTGAAACCCATCACCATAACGCGAGCAGTGCGGCTCGACGGGAAGCCAGGGCCGACCAGTCCGATCAAGCCCTGGCTGCTTTATCCGCGAAAGAAATAGTCTCCGCTGATTTCTCCGATCAATGACCGAGCAGGGTGCGCGCCTGCCCACTCAACTGGCCGATCATTGCTGCGCTGGGGGCCGGACTGGTCTGCGCGCGGGACACCTGTCGGCGGAACTGGCTCACGCGGTCGGCATTCGCCGCGAGCCATGCGTCCACGAATGCGCCGGCAGGGTCGCTTCCTGCGCGTGAGAGGAACGCGAGCCGCATCTGTTGCAGGTCACGGGCACTTTCCGAGACGAGCAGCCGTTCCCACGGATCGCTCGGGTTCATGCGTGCTGCCGTGGACTGGACCCAGTCAATGCCCAGATCCGCCCCCACGCGCGTGAAGGCGTGAGTCATGCCGATCACGTCCGCGCCGGTCTCTCCGGCAAGTTGTGCGAGGCCGACACTGCCGTCCATCTTCACCAACAGAAGCGCCTTGCTGGCCAGCGCTTTGGGCGTGCCGAGCGCCGCGAGCTCAGCGGCGATTCCCGCGACACGCCGCGCTGGCTCGGGCTGAAGGAGACTGTCGACCTGGCGGGCGATGTCCGCGATCCGGCCGTTCAGTCCCGTCACGCCTGCGCTCGGGCTGGTTTCCAGCGGAAGCGAGCGCTGGATGTCGCCAATCTGCGCGGCCATCGCATCGGCAACATGCCTGTAAAGGGCAAGCCGTGCAGCTTCCGGCATCTTCGCGTGGTCGATTTCGTCCCACAGCGAGCGCACGTCGAACAGCCGCTCCGCGATCAGGAACCGGCCGGCCACTTCGGCAAGCGAGCAGCCTTCCTCCTCGGCAATGGTGAAGGGCATGATGACGCCGAGCCTGTTCACGATCCGGTTGGCGAGCTTGGTCGCGATGATCGGGCCACGCAGCTGATGGTCGGCGATCGCCTGAGCGTGTGTGGCGCGCATTTCCGGCGGAAAGGCGAGAGGAAGATCGACCGCGGCCAGCTCGTCATCCGCGAGCGCACTGTCCTCGATCGATTGCTGGATAGCGAGTTTCGCGGTCGAAAGCAGCACGGCGAGTTCCGGCCGGGTCAGCCCCTGGCCATCCCCCGCGCGGCGCAGAAGCTCCTGATCGCTTGTGAGACCTTCCACCCGGCGGTCGAGATACCTGGCCGCTTCCAGCGTCTCGATGAGGCGCACATAGGATGCGAGGTCAGCAGTGCCACCCGATTCCGCAATGGAAAGGCCAAGCGCCTGGAGTCGGTTGTCCTCCAGCACGATCTCGGCGACATCGCTCGTCATCCGCGCGAGCAACGCGTTGCGATCCGCTTCGGCAAGCCGACCTTCCGTCATTTCCTTGTTGAGCGGGATCTTGATGTTGACCTCATTGTCCGAGCAATCGACGCCCGCCGAATTGTCGATGAAGTCGGTGTTGATGCGTCCGCCGCCCAGCGCGAAGGCAATGCGGCCTCCTTGCGTAACGCCCAGATTGGCGCCTTCGCCGATCACCTTGATGCGCAGATCCTCGGCATCGACGCGCAGCCGGTCATTCGCGGCATCGCCTACCTCGGCATTGTTCTGGCTGGCTGCCTTAACATAAGTGCCGATGCCGCCGAACCAGAGCAGGTCCGCTTCCGCGCGGAGCAGTGCGGAGAGGAGCACCGTCGGCTCCATCGCGCTTTCCTGCGTGCCGATCAGCGCCTTCATTTCCGCCGAAAGGGGAATGGACTTCACTGAGCGGGGGAATACGCCGCCGCCTTTTGAGATCAGGCGCTTGTCATAGTCGTCCCAGCTGGAACGCGGCAGCTTGAAGAGGCGCTGGCGTTCCTTCCAGCTCGCCGCCGGATCGGGATCGGGGTCGATGAAGATGTGGCGATGGTCGAAGGCGGCGACCAGCTTGATTGCCTTGGAAAGCAGCATGCCGTTTCCGAACACATCGCCGGACATGTCACCCACGCCAATGACCCGGACGCTGTCCTTCTGCACGTCGACGCCCATTTCCGCGAAATGGCGCTGGACGCTAATCCACGCGCCGCGCGCGGTGATCCCCATGGCTTTGTGATCATAGCCATTCGAGCCGCCGGAAGCGAAGGCGTCGCCCAGCCAAAAGCCATGCTCCAGAGCGATGCCATTGGCCACGTCGGAAAATGTGGCCGTGCCTTTGTCCGCCGCGACGACGAAATAGGGATCTTCGTCGTCCCGAATGACGACGCCCTCTGGATGGATGACCGCCCCCTTGACGATATTGTCCGTTAGCGAGAGCAGGGCGCGAATGAAAATGCGGTAGCTCTCCGTGCCCTCGGCAAGCCAAGCCTCGCGGTCCGTGGCCGGGTTGGGCAGATGCTTGGGGTAGAACCCGCCCTTGGCACCTGTCGGCACAATGACCGCGTTCTTCACGCGCTGCGCTTTCATGAGGCCTAATATCTCGGTGCGGAAATCATCCCGCCGGTCGGACCAGCGCAGGCCGCCGCGCGCAACGGGTCCGGCGCGCAGGTGCACGCCCTCGACACGGGGGCTATAGACCCAGATTTCCCGCCAGGGCAGCGGCTTGGGCAGGCCCGGCACCTTTGCACTGTCGATCTTGAAGGCCAGCGCCTCGTTTGCTGCAGGCGTGAAGGCATTGGTGCGGAGCGTCGCCTCGATCACCGCGCGGGTTAGGCGCAGGATGCGATCATCATCGATGGCGCTGACTTGCTCCAGCGCATCGTCGATCTCCTTGCCGATCTTCGCGGCGCGCCGGGCATCGGCAGCGGCGGGATCGTGGAGGGCGTGGAAGAGCGAAACGAGCAGGCTCGTGATCGGCGCGTTGCGGCGCATCGCGTCCACCACAGTGGAAAGGCCATAGGCGCTTCCCGTCTGTCGCATGTAGCGAAAGAAGGCGCGCAGCAGCACGACATCGGTCGGCGCGAGCGCGTTCGTCACGATGAGTTCGGCGAAACGATCATTCTCGGCGCGGCCTTCCAGCACGGCGGAGAGGGCGCCGGCTACCACATCGCCCCGCTCCTCAACTGACGAGCTCGGCCCGCCATCCTGCCGTTCGAGGACGAAGCGCTGAATGTGTCCGAGCGCACCGTTCTCGCCCACGGCCGTGGTCAGCTCCTCGATGGCGCGAAAGCCGAAATTCTCCAGCGCCGGCACGGCGCGCGAGAGCACTAGCGGTTCCGCGCTGTAGACCTTGGCACGCAGGCGCGTGTCACCGTCCTCGGGGTTGCGATAAATCCTCACTCCACAGGTCGCGGCATCGGAGAGTCCATGCAGCGCCAATATATCCTGCGCGGCTTCCATGGCGCCCGCGCCTTCGCGGTAGGCGATGGGAAAGCCGGGCGCGAAGCGCTGGGCAAGCACAGCGGCGCGATTGCCTTCGCCTAGTTCCGCCAAGGCGCTTTCGACGGCGGGGGACCAGCCCCGGAGCATCAAATGGAGCTGGGCGTCGAGCTGAGAGACGTTCGGCAACCGGCCCTCGCCTCGCAGGTCATGCGTGAAGCGCAGCAGGGCAAGGCCGCTCTCCTCCAACGCAATGGACCAGCCCAGCAGCGGCGCATTGGCCGCTGCGCTGATCAGATTCGCCACGATCTCGCGCCGGGCCGTGGAGACATCCTCGCGCATCAGCCAGACGAAGGTGAAGAGATGACGCTGGAGTGGGCCAGTGACCAGCTCGATGCGCGGCCGGGGGCGGTCGGCAAGCGACATGGCGGCCAGCACGAGCCTGTCGCGCTGGACTGCATCCAGACTGAGCAGCAGGTCGTGCGGAAGCGTGGTCAGTGCGTGAACCAGCGCCTTTCCGGCATGGCCCACCGGATCGAAATGGTTTCGCGCCATCAGCGCGGCGAGCGTGTCACGCAGGATCGGCACGTCATCGGGGGACGCGGAGAGCGCGGCACTTGTCCACAGGCCGGCATGAATCGAAAGCGCAGTGACTGCGCCGTCCTCGTTCACTGGAACGATGAAGAGATCGATGAGAACGCGGCGATGCACGCGCGACATGGTGTTGGACTTGAGGATCAGCGGCGCGGCGTTGCCCGCGTCGAACCAGTCGAAAGCCGCCGCGATTGTCGCCGCGCTCAGGAGCGGTTCGCCCGCGAAGGTTGCAATCCCCTTGGCACGGCTGCTGCTCCCGTCGCGCAGGCGCGTCTCGTGGCCCAGCAGCGTGAGATTGCCCTTGAGGAACCAGCGCAGCAGATCGCCCCCTTCCCCGGCGCCCAGACGGTTCGTGTCGGTCAGCATGGCTTCGGTAAGCGGCTTCCACGCCAAGACGGCGGCGCGCACATGGGCCAGCGTCAGGTCCAGTTCGCGGGCAAGAGCCTGCCGGCCTTTCGCATCCAGCCGGTCGGTCTCGATATAGACGAATGATTCGCGGCGGGCGCCCTCCTCGTCGCCCATGGCGATCAGGCGACCCTCCGCGTCGCGACGCGCCGACAGAATGGGATGAACGAGCACGTGGATGACGAGACCGGCGTGACTGAGCGTGTTGGCGATGCTGTCCACCAGGAACGGCATGTCCGTATTCACGATGGCGAGGCGCTGGCGGCGAATGCCGTCGATCCGCGCGTCGTCCCCCAGACTCTCGATCACGACGACGCTCTCGTCGCCATTGCGCACGACAGCGGCGGACGCCATGAACTCGCCCGCAGCGGCGATTGCCTCCTGCGTCATGGTCGGCGCATCGATGTCATGCATGCGATCGGCGAAGCTGCGCGCGATCTCCTGCGCGAAGTCCGAATGTTCAGCTATGGGGGTGCTCATCGAATGTCTCTCCTGGCGCCGGGCATTGAGTGCAGCGCGAACGCTGACCGGCGCTCTGTGATAGAAGAGCTCTAGCCCTAAGACGGGATCGCTTCAATTCAATGGCGCCCGATCTGACGCGGCGCGAGGTCAGCGCGCGGCGGCGAGGCTTTCCAGTACGCGCTCCGAGAGGCGATCCTCGGGCGAAAGCCCGCCGAGCACGAGAAGCGACCCGTCCGGCGCTTGCCGGACCACGACCACGGCCAACGCAGTTTCATCGAAGGAGAGGTCGTCAAGTGGTACGGGTGCCACGTCCGCCAGACGCTGGCGTGCTCTGGTCACCGCGCTTGGGCGATCAGTGCTCTTGCCGTTCCGCGCCAGCGCGCGCGCTTTGGCGACATAGGCCTTGAGGCCGCCCGGTTCCGAGCCAAGCAGTGTGGCAAGCTGGCCCGGCTCTACCCGGGTCTCAATCGCGTGCTCGATCGCGCGGGCAAACTCGGCCATGCGGGTCTTGTCATAATCGGCGCCGAAGACGAGCCGCACGAGAGTCGCGGTCGGATGGCGCTCGCTCTCGGCGAGGCCGGCATCGGCCAGAAGCTCGATATAATCCGCGCGGCGTGCCCGCGCCAGCAGAGCGAAGGCATGGGCGAGACCCACGGCGCGATAGAGTGCCTGACGGCCGCGCCCTTCGGCGGAGACGGCGATCGACGCCGCTTCCCGCGCGGCGGCGAGATGATCGACGAGGGCTTCATCCTCGCCCGGTTCCGCTACGATGTCGTCGCTTTCATCCTCATCGATCATGAGACCTGTGAGATCGAGGATCGTACTGGCCGGTGGTAGCGCTGAGGGGCCGTCCGCCCAGATCGGGGCAGGCGACTCTTTGCTCGCCGCGTGCGTAAGCGTCGCTTCCACTTCAGCCGCGATGCTGTCCATGAGCGCGTCGCTCGCCACTTCCTTCCAGCTGATGACGCCATAGACGAAATCGATCGTCTCGCCGTCGGAGGAGAAGGGCATCATGATGCCGCGGTACAGGATCTCCGCGTCGCGCTGATTCGTGAACTCCGCTTCGAAGCTGATCGGCGCGGCATTGGCGACGATCTGCAGATAATGGTCAGTGAGGCGCGAAAGAAGCGTGCGCGGGGGAACCTGATCGACTCTGCTTATCGGGCCGTCGATATCGCATTGGGTGGCAAGCGCCCCGCCCAAGAAAATAATGGCCGGATTCTCCGTGCCCGCCGAGAAATCGAGCAGAACGGAGTGGGAGCCGAAATCCCGAATATCGGCCGGGTCGAGATCCTCTATGGAGGGCAGGCTCTTGTCGCCCAGCAACGACGTCCAGTAATTATAGGCACGCACATGCATGCGCCGCTCATCGAAGCGGATGATGGGCGGAGCTTCGAAATAGGTATCGTCCCGACTGTCGTCGGCCTGGCTTCGCAATTTTATAGCCATATGTCCTTACCGTCCGGGCATGGGGATGTGTCCCATCCTCACCTCCGCGTAGTAAAGGCGAGGTAAAGATCGGCGTGGAAGGCATTTGCCCGTGCGGCAGGCTTGCATGAGCGCGGAGGTGCTGATAAGCGCCGCCCCTGCCCTTACCGAGAATGTCGATTGGGCACCGGAGCCGCTTTAGCTCAGCCGGTAGAGCACATCATTCGTAATGATGGGGTCAGGTGTTCGAGTCACCTAAGCGGCACCACTTCCCATTTCCTGTCTGATCCGGCGATCGAGACTCTATCCGCGCGACAAGTGTAGTTGACTTGTTGGAAAATGTTGCTGATATGTTCTCGCCACTTTCACATATGAGGTGGCATAGTGGACATATCATCGCAGGATAGAAGGCGCGCTTTTCCCATTGGCTGCGAACGGGCCGCGCGCTTCCTTTGCAGACCCGGGATGAAGTCGAACTCAAATTCAATCCCTATCATGACCCGCGAAACGGGCAGTTCACCTTTGCACCTGGCGGCCTTCGATCGCTTAGCAGGGTGATCGTGTCGCATGGCATGCGAAATATAGGTCGCCTTCCCCGTCCTTCCCATGCCGGTGCAGGGTAGTCGAAATTCACAGAATCTCTCCACGGACAGCCAAAGCGCGGTGCCAACGGATGCCGTTTATCGCCCTGACAACAGAGACGTGCAGTCCCTCCATTTCGTTCCCGCGTCCGCCACGGGCCTCACGCGGCAGTAATATCCGCGCTTTCCAGGATCCAATGACGCTGGAGCAGGTTTTTCCAGGTCTGCAAGGTAAGCCGTCTGGCGCCATTATCGCTCTCGCCGACAGCTTCCTGGACATAACCGGGCCTTCGCGTGCGTTGACTTCGGAGCTAACGAGCGACTGGACCGGTCGGCTTATCGACGAGATTACCGCGCTCAACCCTGCCTATCGATTCGGCAGCTTCGGGATTCCCGAGACGCCACAAGGGCAGATCAATCAGGTGAACGAACTTCGCTTCGTTCGCGCCATAACATCGGCGCGGATAAAGGGAGAGATACGACCCTTACAGGTCGAAACATTGCGCTTTATACAGGAGAGTACTGACGCTGCTTATGAGCAAGGCGTCAAGCTCCTACGCCAAGGCAAGCTGAACATACGTCTTTCAGACGCTGAGGCTCTCGGCAATTTTCTAGATCGCGAGGTTCGGATGGAATTGCGGAGGCGTTACAACCGATATGGCATCGATTCCGCAGGCAAAGGACCAGTGCGGGTGAACAGACGCGAGAACAATAGTTCGGAACTCACTTTCCGCCGGCCTGATGCCCGTGTCGGCAATATCGCCTATGATGTGACATTGTCTCAAAAAACGCTGAGAACGCACCAGATCCGAGGCTTCTTTGCAGCCGACTTCAGGCCAAGTCATGTTATCATAATTCGACCAACACAACTTGGATCGAACAGTACCTATATCATCAGCCGGCCGGAGACGAAGTGATGACTCATTCGTTCATCAGCAACGATTATAACCGCGAGCCCTATATTCCGGCATCATTGAGCGAGATTTACGATCTCCTTGGATCGATGATTCTCTGGGCGCCTACATTTGATAAAAATGGCACTTGTCCTGAGCGGAATGTGGAAAGCGAGTTCCGTATTTTGACCGAAGGCTTCGGTAAAGTCCGCAAGAAGCTGGGCGAGGAACGCTACGCCGTGCTTACTGATCTCGCAGCGCGAGCCAGGGCGCTTTTCGCCGAAAATCCGCAAGACAACAACGGCAAAACCGACGAGGGGCGGCGGCTGCTTTATGAGATCGAGGACGTCATCCAGTCAGCGCGCTCGCGACGCGTTGCGGCGAAGTTGAAAGACGAGGATGGCGAAGTGAGCGGCGACTGATCGCGCTTTAATCGCTGGCAGTGGTATTCGTTTCGCATCTGCAACAGGAGGCGCTCTCGCGGGAGTCTGAAAGTCGCGGTCTAAGACCTGTCGATAAGCCGCCTATTTCCTTGGAAACATCCGCATAACGGGTTGGAACTTTCCAGCCTGAATGGATGTTAATGAATATTGCTGTCGCCCGCATTGTGCGGCGCCGTAAGAAAGGAAAGCGATGTTCCATCGGCCCATCGAAGCGTCTCTTTCTCACATTGCCGTATTGGGTAATGCGCTTCCTCGCCGATGTGGCCTCGCAACTTATACCAGCCATAGCGTCGCCGCGCTCCGCGGAGAATATCCCCGTCTCACTGTCGATCATTATGCGATGGATGATGGGCATGAGGTCAGTTACGGCCCGGATGTCGCCATGACCATCGCGGCTGATGATGTGTCCGCTTATGTGCGGGCCGCAGCGGCCATTTCCCGGTCCGGCGCGCAACTCTTGTGGATTCATCATGAGTTCGGAATCTTCGGCGGGCCGGCCGGAGAGCATCTTCTCGCTCTTTTGCGACACCTCGATATTCCGGTGGTCATTACTCTCCACACCGTGCTGCCCGATCCGTCGCCGGATCAACGCCGGGTGATGAACGCGCTTGTCGCCAAGGCGGACCAACTTGTCGTCATGGCGCAGGAGGCTGCGCGGTTGCTGCGCACGGTGTACGAGGCCGACCCGGCTCGGATAGAAGTCATCCCTCACGGTGCGCCGGACCGTCCGCTCGTCGAAACGCTGCTGCTTAAGCAGCGCCTCGGCCTTGGAGCCGGGCCGATTGTAATGACATTCGGCCTGCTTTCGCCCGGAAAAGGGATTGAGCACGCTATTTGCGCTCTGCCTGGCGTTGTCGCCCGTCATCCGGATCTGACTTATCTCATCGTGGGGGCCACTCATCCCGCTCTCGTGCGTGAGCAGGGCGAAGCCTATCGTGAGAGCCTGATCGACCTCGCCCGCCGCCTCGGGGTCGAGGGTCATGTGACCTTCGTCGATCGGTTTCTGGAAGATGACGCGCTGCTGGACTTCCTGCAGGCCAGCGACATCTATCTCACCCCTTATCTTGCCCGGGAGCAGGTGACGTCGGGCACCTTGTCTTATGCTCTCGCGCTCGGGCGCCCTGTCGTGTCGACGCCCTATGTCCATGCAGAAGAAGCGCTTGCAGGTGGCGTTGGCACGCTTGTGCCTTTTGCGGATTCAGCGGCGATTACGGCAGCGCTGCTGGAACTGCTCGATGATTCTGCGCGTCTAGCGGCGCAGGCGCTCAAGGTATGGCGCGCGTCGCGATCGACTATTTGGCAACAAAATGCGAGGGCGGTGATGGACGTCTTTTCCGATGCAATATCCGGGCGTCCCGTCTCATTGCCGGATCGCCGCACCTGCGATCCTGCCCGCGTCCAACTGAGCGGTATCGCCGCTATGACCGACGCGGTCGGCATCATCCAGCACAGCATCCATGGTGTGCCAGACCGGCGTCATGGCTACTGCATCGACGATAACGCCCGCGCTCTCAAGCTCGTCTGTGCGACAAGGGCGGGAGATCCCGCCGAACGCGCTCGGCTGGCAATCATTTATGCTGCGTTCGTTGAGCATGGCTGGAATGGGGATGCGCAGCGTTTCCGCAATTTCATGGGCTACGACCGTCGATGGTTGGAGGAAAGCGGCTCGGAAGATTCGAACGGGCGCACGCTCTGGGCATTGGGTGAAGTCATGCGCACCGCGCCGCGCGACGCCATTCGGCGTTGGGCGACTGGCCTGTTCAACATGGCAGTGCCACTTGCCTCCACATTGTCATCGCCACGGGCCATTGCCTTTGCCATGCTAGGACTTGTGGGGGCGCTCAAGGCTGAGCCCAATCATCCCTTTGCTGGCGAGCTGTTGCGCAGCGGTCTCGATCGTCTGCAGCAGCGTCTCGCTCACGCCCGGCAAGCGGACCTGCCCTGGTTCGAGAGCGTGCTGTCCTATGACAATGCCCGCTTGCCGCAGGCAATGATCGAAGCGGGGCATCTTCTCGGTGACGCGGAAGCCGTCAGTTCGGGTATCGAGACATTACGCTGGCTGCTGAGGCGGCAAACCGGCCCAAATGGATTCTTCAGGCCCGTCGCGACGGAGAGTTTTGGCAAGCCATTGGATGCGACTGCGATCTTTGACCAGCAGCCCCTCGAAGCGACCGCAACAATCGAAGCCTGCGTCACCGCCTATCGCGCCCATCCGGATCAGATATGGATCGACGCTGCCAATGTCGCTTTCAATTGGTTCGAAGGGCAGAATGATCTGGGACTGCCGCTTATCAGCGAGGATGAAGGCTACTGCTATGATGGCCTGACATCGCAGGGCGTGAACCTGAATCTGGGCGCAGAGTCGGTGCTCGCGTTGCAAATGGCTCGGCAGTCCATGGCAGAATTGGCCGGAAAGTCCGAAGTCGTTCCGCAGCTTCTGGTTGTGTAGCAGAACGAGTGGCTTGACTTGAACCCGCCCGCCTTTGCACAAGCAGCGCCTCCTGATGAAGCGACTGACGAGAGAGCGTTGCCTATATTCCGCCGACTCGATCAACGCCTGACGGCGGACCCGGCGCGGGTCGTGGTCCGGCCCTTTCATTTGTCATGGCAGGCGCTTGGCACGGCATCAAGCCGTGGTGCGCGGCTCGTCAGCGATATTCTCGGCATGGACGAGGCGGCCGTGCAAAAGGCGCTCGCGGAAGTGTTCCGCGATTTCGACCGGCGGCACTGGCAGATTACGCGGGTGTTCGAGACTCGTTTCGAGCAGGTGGCGAACGACCTATCGCTCAATCCCGAGGATTACTCGGCGGCACAGCGTCAGCTGATCGGCGCATATTTCTGCCATGAATATAGCTATCAGGCAGCGGCACTGATGAACCCGTCGATTGTACCGCATCCCGATCAGTCGGGCCTCGCTCCCGGCACAGTGCGGTTCATCATGTCGCTGCGCGCCGTGGGTGAAGGCCACATCAGTTCCGTCGCGTTTCGCGAAGGGCTGGTCAGCTCGGACGGCATGTTCTCGCTTGCGCCCCCTCCTCCGGTGGCGACGGCGGCGGTCGCCCGATCGCAGACGCCCGATACCGACGGCACCATCGTCGTCGAGCGCGATCTCGACAGCACCTTGTCCGGTACGGTCATTTTTCCCGTTACGCCCGCGCAGGCCAACGGTCTTGAGGATCTGCGGCTCACACCCTTCGATCATGACGATGGCTCGCGGGAATGGATCGGCACCTACACGGCCTATAGTGGCCGCGCGATCCGATCGGAGCTTCTGCGAACCCGCGACTTCCGCAGCTTCTCCCTCACGCCGATGGATGGTGCCGCCGCCGTCAACAAGGGTATGGCGCTTTTCCCGCGCCGTATCGACGGCAGCTTCCGCATGATCGGCCGTCAGGACGGTAAGAATCTTTTCCTCCTGGAGTCCGATCAGCTTACGGACTGGTCAGGTGGAACGCGGCTGCTGGAACCGCGCTATCCGTGGGAATTTATTCAGATTGGTAATTGCGGCGCCCCCATCGAGCTGGATGAAGGCTGGCTGCTGCTCACTCATGGCGTTGGCCCGATGCGCAAATATGCCCTCGGTGCCGCGCTGCTCGATAAGAATAATCCCGGAAAGGTGCTTGCACGTACGCCTGAGCCTCTGCTCGCAGCCGCCGATCATGATCGGGAAGGCTATGTGCCCAACGTGGTCTATACCTGCGGTGCGATGAGATTGGGGCCGACGCTTTTCCTGCCCTATGGCCTTGCCGACAGCTCGGTGGCGTTCGCTTTTGCGGACATTGCCAACATCCTGAATCGTATGGAGTAGGCCGCAGGCTGCGTGGGATTCCATTGCCCGCGTTATTCTCCGAAGCGTTCTTGAAGTCCCCTATTAGTCGGGGTAATTCTTCCCGAAGAGGGGCCGAGAGCCTTCATTTGCCTTGGGGAGATGTCTTTTGAAACGAATGCTTGCCTTATTGCTGGCCACCGCCGTGGGTGTCGGGTCAGCCTCGGCGCAAACCCCCGCTCCTGCAAGTCCTGCCTCTGCCGCCGCTCCGGCAGTCAAGGAAGACTTCAAGCCCTCTTCCCTCAACCAGCCGGGTCAGGAGTATCCGCAGGTCAATTCGCAGGGCTATGTGCGCTTTCGGGTTGTCGCACCTGACGCAAAGAGCGTCCGGGCCAGCCTGGGTCTGGGTGGACGCGGCGGTACGACGCTGACCAAGGGCGCGGATGGCGTCTGGGTGGGCACGTCCGAAGGTCCGCTCGATGAGGGCTTCCATTATTACCATCTCAATGTTGACGGCGGCACCTTCAACGATCCGGGTGCGCTGAACTTCTACGGCGGCGTCCGCTGGGAGAGCGGCATCGAAATCCCGGCGCATGATGCCGACTTCTATGCGCTCAAGAATGTGCCGCACGGCAATGTTCAGCAGATCCTGTTCCCCTCGCCCAGCACCAACACGTCGCGCCGGGCCTTCGTTTACACGCCGCCGGGCTATGACAAGAACCAGAGCACGCGCTACCCGGTGCTTTACCTACAGCATGGTTGGGGTGAGGACGAGACCGCCTGGTCCAATCAGGGCCACGCCAATCTCATCATGGATAATCTGATCGCCGCCGGAAAGACGCGGCCGTTCATCATCGTGATGACCTACGGCATGACCAATGACGCTCGGCCCGGCGCGATCAACAGCTTCGATATCAAGCCGTTCCAGACGGTGCTGATCAACGAGCTTATCCCTTATGTCGATGCGAATTTCCGGACGCTCGCCGACCAGCCCCACCGGGCAATGGCGGGTCTGTCCATGGGCGGCTTCGAGACCAAGGCGATCGCGCCCAAGAATCTCGACAAGTTCTCCCATATCGGCCTGCTCAGCGGCGGCACCTTTTCGATGGAAGACGTCAACAGCACCCCCGGCTTCAAGGACAAGGTAAAGCTGGTCTTCGTGAGCTATGGCAGCAAGGAACTGTCGGGCGGAAACGCGCGTGCTCCGGCGAACGGTGCGCCGCGCCCCGATCCCAAGGCGAACGCGGAAGCACTGAAGGCCGCCGGCCTCAACAGCGTCTTCTACGTCTCGCCTGACACTGCGCACGAGTTTCTCTCGTGGCGGCGCAGCCTCTACCAGATGGCCCCGCTGATGTTCCGGGACTGATCTTCCCTGATTGAATGGCCGGCAGCGATGTGCTGCCGGCTACAAATACAAACGGCGACTCCTGACATGCAGGAGTCGCCGTTTGTATTTCAGCCCAGGGGCAGGGCGTTTGCCGGTGTGGCTCGCCCGGCCCCTATTGCTATTCTTAGAACTTAAAGCGGACACCTGCACGATAAGTCCGGCCCAGCGCGTCATAGAGTGCGGGGTTGGAGAAAATGTGCATGATCGCAGGATCGCGGTCGAACAAGTTGTCGACCTTGAAGTAAGCGGAGATCTGCGGCGTGATGTTATAAGTGCCGCCGATATCCATATAGAAGGCGCCGGGAAGGAAATTGTCCTTCGGGCTGATGGTCTGGTTGATACCCGTAGAGGTCGGGCAGGTGCCCGGCTCACACTCGACGTAATTGTTGCTGATGACGCCGTCGCTGAACCAGCGCTCCTGCAGGAAGATCGAGAACTGATCGTTCGTGTAGGTCTGCGTCGCCATCCACTTCCAGTCCGGGATCGCACCGACATTCTGTCCCGCCTGATCGTTCGGGATCGTGCCCGGCAGACCCGTGTCGGTCACGTACTTTGCCACATGGGTGGCCAGTCCGCGCACGATGAAGGTGCCCGGCAAGCCCAGCGGATTGCGCCACTGGTAGCTCGCCTCGATGTCGAAGCCCTCGGTCTTGATCGAAGCGAAGTTGAACGACTGGACGTTGATGAAGTTCGGCCCGTTCGGATTGCTCAGGTTGAACGAGTTGCAGGTCTGCGGGAGAATGCCCCTATAGCAGTAGTTGACGATATCGCCGGCACCAAGGCTACCGATCACGTCGTCGATATTGATCTTGTACCAGTCGAACGACGCGCTGAATCCGGGGAGCCAGGACGGGTTCGAGAGGGCAATACCGGCAGTCGTGTTGCGCGCCTTTTCCGGAGTCAGGGCGGGGTTGCCGACCGTATACTGCAGCGCCAGCACGTTCCGATTGTTGAACGGATCGAAGAAGTTCGGCAGCGTGGTGGTGACCGGTGCTGCGAACAGCTCCGACAGGTTAGGTGCGCGAATGTCGCGCGAGGTCACGCCGCGGAGGCGGAAGCCGTCCACAGGCAGTTCCCAGGTGCCGCCGATTTTCCAGGTCCAGACAGTGCCGGAAGTGGAGTAGTCGGTGACGCGCGCGGCACCGTTGAGGTTGGCGCGGCCTGCACCATCCGAGTTGAAGAGCGGCAGGTCGACTTCGACATAGCCCTCCTTCACGCTGTAGGCGCCCTGGCCATTGCGATAGTTGCCCGCGTACCAGTTGACGCCATCGGCCAGCAGGACCGGGTCGGACGGATAGTTGGCATTGAACGCGGTATTGGCGCCGCCTGCACCATAAGGATCAGCGGTGACGCGATAATATTCATGCCGCCACTCGCCGCCGAACGCGATCGAGACCGGACCGGCCCAGAGATCGAACGGCTGGCCCGAGAAGTTGAAGCTGGCGACATCCTGCGTCTGGCGCGTGCGCTGATAGGGGCCATTTGCGGGCTGGACATAGCGCAGCGCCGCTTCCGAAGGCGAGCCACCAATGATGTTGAGCGGCTGGCAGCCATTGGCACGGGCGACGGGATCGCGGCAGACAATGCTGCCGTTCAGGCTGATCGCGTCGATCGCCTGATCGAAGCGGCGCGATAGCAGGATGTTGGTCACGTCGATGTCGCTGTAGTTGGTGCCGTGCTGATAATACACGTCATAGGACCAGTCCGTCCCGCCCAGAGGTACGCGTCCCTTGGCGCCGGCGACGAAGCGATACTGGCGCCGGTTGGTGTAAACCTGGGTGTTACCCAGCGACGCGTTGCTGGTGCCGTAGCGGAAGCTGGTGATGCCTGCCGCGTCGCATTGATCACGCACGATCTGCGGCACGAAGGGGTTTTCGCACTGGATCGTCAGGTTGGGGCGGTTCTGGCCGTTGATCGGCTGGTTCTGCGTCTTCACCCGGCCGACATTGACGGTGACATAGACCTCGTTGTTCGGCGCGAAATCATATCCCAGGCGCGAATAGGCATTGAAGCGCTCGATGCTCGACTTGATCGAGCGGCCGGAGTCCACATTGCCCGAAACGTCGCCGCCCTGACAGAAGCCGAAGTCGCAACCGATCACCGAACCCGCAGCGTTGCGCGCCGGTACACCATTCGATCCGTACTGGAACTGGAACGGCCGACCGGACTGATCGAACGCGATGCCCTGAAGCGGGCCCGCAGTGATCAGGCCATATTTCGTGAAGCCGGTCGACTGCGCATAGTCGCGCATCACCAGCTGCGGATTACCGTCATTGAAGATGTTGCGGTCCACCAGTGTGCGCTGGATGAACCAGTCGCGCCCACCGGCCAGGCCGATGCCGTAGGGGCCAGGGCCAACGCCTGCTTCATCGCTATACTCGCCGCTGACGACGAAGTGGACCCTGTCGTCGAAGAAGCTTTTGCCGGCAGCGAGCTGGACCAGGACGCTCTCGTCGTCGCCATAGTCGGTAATGCCGCCCTGAATGTTGCCCTTGAACCCCTCGAAGCGTGTGTCGGTGATGAAGTTCACCACACCGCCAACGGCGTCAGAACCGTAGGAAGCGGACGCGCCGCCATTCACCACGTCGACGCGCTTAACCAGGAGTTGGGGGAAAAGGCTGATGTCGGGAACGCCGGTCACATTGGCCCCGACCACGCGCTGACCATCAAGGAGCGTCAACGTGCGGATCGCGCCTACGCCGCGCAGCGAGAAGGAGCTGAGGCCCTGCTGACCGCTGGAGGTGCTGAAGGTATTGGTTTGCGTGCCGCTCGAGCCCTGCAGCGAGGGAAGCTGCGCGATCGTGGTGAAGATGTTGGGCTGCGCGTTGGCGGCGATCTGGTTCTCGCCGATCACGGTCGTCGGCGTCGGAGCGTTGAAGCCGCTCGAAACGATGCGCGAACCGGTGACCACGATGTCGCTGGTGTCAGCGCTGTCCTGGGGCGTCTGGGGCAGGGCCGGCGCGGCCGTGGCGGCCTCTGGCGTAGCGTCCTGGGCGAGGGCGGGGGAGGTCAGCGCGGAAACGGCGAGCGCGATAGCGCTACCATTCACAAAAAATGATCGGACGCCAGAGCGGCCAGTCGAACCCAAATATGCCATTGCAACCCTTCCTGAGGAAATGACGCGCTTGCGAATTGCGCGTTGTGCTTGGAGCGTTCTTGAAAACGTAACCGACCCGCTAAAAAGGGGTGCGGAACGATCGCACGCTCGTATGCTCTTGATAAACACAAGGAAAGTAGCAGGCTCGCAGTTTTTGGCTCGATTTGTCCGACAAATTAAACGGACTACCGCAACTGTTGCAAGGCAGCATCATATAGGATACGATTCGACGTAAACCAGAAAGAAAGACGGATTTAACAGCATTTTAGCTTGGCTGTGGCACATGTGAGACATGACCAGTCTTGCGATCCTGCATTTTTCGAGTGCTGTGGCGGAAAGCGTCTTGTCGTGATCAGTGTCGGCAAAGGCCTTGTCGCGACTATGATCGCGCGCGATGAAGCGCGATGCATCGTTCGCTGCCTGGAAAGCGTCCGCCCGTGGGTCGACCATATGGTCGTACTGGATACCGGTTCGCGCGACGGGACACCCGATCTGGCCCGGCAGTGCGGCGCGCAGGTCCATCATATGGACTGGCCGGACGATTTTTCGGTCGCGCGCAATCATCTGCTGGACTTAGCCAACGCCGATTGGGCGCTCATGATTGACGCCGACGAATGGATCGCATCGGGCGGGGAGGGGCTGCGCCAATGGTGCAGCGGCCCGCCCTGGCTGGGTGCAGCCTGTATCGAAAGCATGTTCGATCAGCCCGATGGCGCTGCGCCCGGCGCGCCGCTTCCCTCGGGCCGCAACTGGATCGTGCGTCTCCTCCCGCGGGGCGTTCGTTACGAAGGGCGCATCCACGAGCAGCCCATGTCGCGGCTACCCCGGCATCGCCTTAGCCTGCGCATCGGGCATGATGGTTATCTCGAGGCGCAGAGCGAGGGCAAGCGGGGGCGCAATATTGCGCTCCTGATGTGCGATCTGGAGGATAATCCCCACGATCCGTATCTGCTTTACCAGCTCGGCACGGAGGCCGAACGGGGAGGGGATCATACAGAGGCGAGCGGCTGGTATCACCGGGCGTGGGAGCATACGCCTGCGGACGCGAATTGGCGGCACGCGCTGCTGGTGCGCCAGCTCCATTGCATGAGCCGCTCGGGTCAGCTCTCCGCTGCGCTCGCTCTTGCGGAGCGGGAAATCGGAACATGGCAGGACTCGCCGGATTTCTTCTTCGTTCTCGGCAATCTCCTGCTCGATCAGGCGGTGGCGGATCCGCCGCAGGCACTCGGTCAGTGGTTGCCCCTAGCCCGGTCAGCGTGGGAGCGTTGTCTGGAGATTGGCGAGCGGCCGGATCTGGAGGGCAGCGTCTATGGTCGGGGTAGCCACCTCGCCCGGCACAATCTCGATATGATGCGCGCCCAGATGGCCATGCTGGCAGGGTGAAGCGCGCCGCCTCGCGCCTGACTCGTCAGTCTATGTCGTGGTCTTTCCGAAGCGGACAGTGCGTTTCTCCCGGTCGACCCGCAGGGTAAAGGGCGATGCAGGCGGCAGGCTCCGGTAAATGAAGCCGGGAGTCGCCGGGTTCTCCCAGTCCGTCACTGTCATCGGTGCGCCGTCGAGCCGCAACCATTCGCCCGGTTCGGGAAAGGATGCGAGCACATCGCCCGACGCCGCCCGCCGCTCGGCGCAATCCCGCGCGAAGGCGAGCAATCCTTCGTCCAGCGCTTCCCAATCGACCCAGCCTAGCGGATTGTCCTGGCAATAAGCATTATTGTTGCCCTGCTGACTGCGACCGAATTCATCGCCCGCTGTGAGCATGATCGCCCCCGCCGAGGCGAAGAGCGTGGCGAGCAGCGCGCGTCGGTCGGCGTCGCGCCGGGCGAGGACTGCCGGGTCGTTGCTCGGCCCTTCCGCCCCGCCGTTCCATGAGAAGTTCTCGCCATGGCCGTCACGGTTTTCCTCGCCATTGGCCCAGTTGTGCCGCGTTTCATAAGCTGTCGTGTCGGCCAGCGTGAAGCCGTCATGCGCGGCGAGGAAATTGACGCTCCGGGTGTGGGGGCCAAAAATGTCGGATGAACCGGCAAGCCGTGTGGCTAAGGCGCCCACGCCTTCGTCCCCCCGCCAGAAGCGCCGCACATCGTCGCGGTAGCGGTCGTTCCACTCCAGCCAGTTGGGCGGGAAATTGCCGAGCTGGTAGCCGCCCGGTCCCACATCCCATGGTTCGGCGATCATGATACGGTCAGCGAGCAAAGGGTCTGCGGCAACTTCGGAAAAGACGGGCGCATCCCGTTCGAAGCCCGGCGCGCGTGCCAGCACCGGGGCGAGATCGAAGCGGAAGCCGTCAATGCCCGCGCCGCGCACGAAGTGCCGCAGCGTGTCGAGCATCATCCGCCGCACGACGGGCTGAGCGAAATCCAGCGTGTTTCCGGTGCCGGTGTCGTTGATGAGCCGACCCTCGGTATCGCGTGCGTAGTAAGTGGCGTTGTCGAGACCGCGCATCCCGATGATCGGGCCGAAGACATCGCTCTCGCCGCTATGGTTGAACACGAGGTCAAGGATGACGCCGATGCCAGCCTCGTGCAGCGCACTCACTGTCTCGCGCAGTTCGGCCATGCCGCCTGGGCACAGGCGCGGGTCGAGCGCCATTGGTGCGATGGGATTATAGCCCCAATAATTGCTGAGGCCGAGTGGAGGCAGGTGGCGCTCGTCGATCCAGGCCACGATCGGCATCAGCTCAACGGCCGAGACATGCAGGCGCTGCAGGTGCGCGATGACATCCGGGTGCGCGAGTGCCGCCACCGTGCCGCGTACCGCCTCGGGCACTGTGGGGTGCAGCATGGTGAAGCCGCGTACATGCAGCTCATAGACAAGGCCGCCCGGTGTGAAGCGCGGGGCTTCTCGCGGCAGGTCGGGCAGGGGGGCTTCCAGCACCGCACGCGGCACGAGGTCTGCAGTGTCTTCGCCACCTATGCTCAGGCGAGGATCGTAAACGAACGGCTTGTCGAGCGCGGTGGCATAGGGGTCGACCAGGAGCTTGGTGGGGTCGAACCAGTGACCATTTTCCGGAGCCCATTCCCCATCCGCGCGGTAGCCATAAAGCGCGCCGGTCGTCACACCGGGCACTTCCCCTTCCCATGTGTCGCCGGTCCTGACCATGGGCACGCGCGTCTCGCCACCTTCCACGAAGAGGCAGAGCGTCATCGCGGCGGCATTGTGAGAAAAGACGCGAAAGTGCGCGCCTGTGTCCGTCAGTGTCGCGCCAAGGGCAGAGGCGTGCGGCAGTGCGTCCGCTCTCACGTCACGACGTCGGGCGCAGTGCGTCCCGTATGTTTCCCGATGCCGGCGATCGCCTCCGCCGCAGTGATCAGGTCCGCCAGCATGTCCGGTGTCTGCGCATCCAGATTACCGTCCGCCGGTTCGTAGCGCTCGATATAGACGCGCAGCGTTGCGCCTTCCGTGCCAGTGCCGGAGAGGCGGAAGACGATGCGCGACCCGCCCTCGAACAGCACGCGCAGACCCTGATTGGCGCTCACCGATCCATCGACCGGATCATCATAGGAGAAGCTGTCTGCCGCCGCGACCGTCAGCGGGCCGAAGCGCCCACCGGGCAGCGCTGGCAGCGCGGCGGTCAGGTCGGCGATCAGGGCGTTGGCCTTGTCCGTCTCCACGCCTTCATAGTCGTGGCGCGCATAATAATTGCGCCCGAACTTCGCCCAATGGTCGCGCGCCAGTGCATCGATGCTTTGCTGGCGTACCGCGAGGATGTTGAGCCACAGCAGCACTGCCCACAGGCCATCCTTCTCGCGCACATGGTCGCTGCCAGTGCCTGCGCTCTCTTCGCCGCAAATGGTCGCCATGCCGGCGTCGAGCAGATTGCCGAAGAACTTCCAGCCGGTAGGCGTCTCGAAGCAGGGCAGGCCCATTGCTTCCGCCACGCGGTCTGCCGCGGCGCTGGTCGGCATGGAGCGGGCAATGCCTTTCAGGCCCGCAGCATAGCCTTTGGCCAGATGCGCGTTGGCCGCAAGCATTGCCAGCGAGTCCGATGGCGTGATGAAACGGCCCTTGCCGATGATGAGGTTGCGGTCGCCGTCACCATCAGATGCCGCGCCGATGTCCGGCGCGTCCGCGCTCATCATCAGGTCGTAGAGTGCCTTGGCATGAACGAGATTGGGATCGGGGTGATGGTGGCCGAAGTCCTCCAGCGGCGTGCCGTTGCGGACGGTGCCGGCAGCGAAGCCGAGACGCTTCTCGAGGATTTCGTGTGCATAAGGTCCGGTGATCGCGCTCATCGCGTCGAACGCCATGGTGAGGCCACCGGAAACCGCTGCCCGGATCGCGTCGAAGTCGAACAGCGTTTCCATGAGCGCCGCATAGTCGGCGACCGAGTCGACGACTTTCACTGTCATGCCACCAACTAGCGTTTCGCCGATCGCGTCTAGATCGACATCGGGTGTATCGACGGTCAGCCAGCGATCAATGGTCTGCGTGCGGGCATAGATCGCGTCGGTGACCTTCTCGGGCGCGGGGCCGCCATTGGCGACATTATATTTGATGCCAAAGTCCTCGTCCGGCCCGCCCGGATTGTGGCTGGCGGAAAGCACGAGGCCGCCTGACGCCTTGTTAAGGCGAATGAGATGGCTTGCCGCCGGAGTCGAGAGCAGGCCGCCCTGTCCCACCAGCGCGGTGCCATAGCCATTGGCCGCTGCGATGCGGATCGCAGCCTGAATGACGGTGCGGTTGTGATAGCGTCCATCGCCGCCGATCACGAGCGTCGCGCCCTCCTTGCCGTCCACGACATCGAAGACGGACTGGATGAAGTTCTCCGCATAGTTGGGCTGCGCGAAGACTTTCACCTTCTTGCGCAGGCCGGATGTGCCGGGCTTCTGGCCCTCGAAAGGCGCCGAGGGGACCATGCGAATGTCAGTCATGTGGATGCGTGTTTCCCGGAGAGATTTAAATAAAGATCGGCATAAGCGCGCCCGCTCGCGGCCCAGCTGAAATCGGCGGCCATGCCCCGTTTCTGGATGCGCTGCCATGTCGCTTCGTCGTGATAAAGCCGGATGGCGCGGCTGATCGCTTCAGACAGACCGGCATAGCTGACCGGAGCGAACTGCAGCCCGGTAGCGGCGTCCGCGGCGAGCGCGGCGGCATTGGCGTCGATCACTGTATCCGCGAGGCCGCCCGTGCGCGCCACCAGCGGCACGCAGCCATAGGCAAGGCCATAGAGCTGCGTGAGGCCGCAGGGCTCGAATCGGGAGGGCACGAGGATGATGTCACCGCCGCCCTGCATCAGGTGCGAGAGCGGCTCGTCATAGCCCGTGCGGATCGCCATCCGGCCGGGGTGGCGCCCGGCAGCGGCGTGCAGCGCGCCTTCGATCGCCGCGTCGCCCGAACCCAGCAGCGCAAGCCGGCCACCCAGCCCGACGAGATGGTCGATCGCCTCGACCAGCACGTCCATGCCCTTCTGCCAGGTGAGCCGCGAGACGACGATGAACAGCGGGCCTTCGTCGCTATCCAGCCCGAAAGCCGCTTCGACCGCACGCTTATTGGCGAGTCTCTTCGCAAGCGTCTTGGGTGTGTAGGTCGCAGCCAGCGCGGGGTCGTGCGCAGGGTTCCACACAGCGGGATCGATGCCGTTGACGATGCCATGCACCCGGTCGGCGCGGCCACGCACCAGCCCCTCTAGGCCCATGCCGAACTCACTGGAGCGGATCTCCTCCGCATAACGCGGACTGACAGTCGTGATTGCGTCGGCAAGCGCCATTCCGGCTTTCAGATAACCCACGCCGCCATGATATTCGACGCCCTCTATCGAGAAGGCCTGATGCGCCAAGCCAAGTCTTGGGAAGATATCGGCGCCAAACATGCCCTGAAAGGCCATGTTGTGGACTGTCATCACGCTGGCGGGTCTGCGGGGCGTCTCGCCATAGGTCAGATAGGCCGGCGCCAGTCCCGCCTGCCAATCATGAGCATGGAGAATGTCATAGCCGCCCTTGCCGACGATGCCCGAGGCAAGGTCGGCTGCAGCTTTCGACAGCGCCGCGAAGCGCAGCCAGTTATCGCTCCAGTCGTGTCCGTTGACATCGCTATACGGCCCGCCACTGCGCTGAAAGAGCGTCGGCGCGTCGAGCACGGCGATGGGCAGCCCGTCATGTTTAGCAGTGACGATGCGGGCGGGCACGCCAAGCAGATCGTTATAGGCATGCAGCGTTCGTGCGCGGCCGATCGTCTTCATGACGGCCGGGTAACCCGGCACCATGCGGGTCATGTCCACGCCATGGGGTGCGAGCGCGGCAGGGAGAGCGCCGGCGACATCTGCAAGACCGCCGGTCTTTACCAGCGGCCAGCATTCCGAAGCGACTGAGAGAACGGAGAGACGACTCACCTGGACAGTTCAACCTTGCTGCGGCCTCCTGGCGAGGAGGCTGGCCTTAAAAACATGGGCGCTGCCCGACGAAAATCCGGGCAACATTGCAGACCCTGCCGTCTATTGCGTCAAATTGAAACAGGGGATGGTTAGGAAATAGTAAATGGATTCGTTTCGCGTCCAGCTTAGCGGTATAGGAGCGATCAACAGGGATGTGGGAGACCGAAAATGAAGTATTTGTGGGCGTCGGCGGCAATTGCCGCCGCGATTGTTGGTACAAGCGCAGCGCAGGCTGACACGTTCAATGTGACGATCGAAGCACCGACCGTCCAGAATTCGACGGCGGGCTTTTCGTTCTCCGGCAAGGAGACCTTCAACTCCCGCAGTACCGGGAACAACCAGTCCTTCGTCACGGACTTCGGCACGGGCGGCGTCATCACCGGCACGTACACGGGCGTCGATATCCTCGCAGCCAATCAATATGGCGGGGCGGGCGGCAGCGGCAACTTCGCGAGCACGGCGACAACGAGCGGCTTTTCGCTCAGCCTCAGCACGACGAATTCTGAGGGCATCAACTATTTCGGCTTCTGGCTGTCGGCGCTCGACAGCGGCAATACGCTGACGTTCTCCAAGGCAGGGACGACGCTCTTCACTTTCACACCTTCGGACGTGTTGGCGATGGTGAGCGGTCTGCCCGCTTACTTCGGTAATCCCGATTCGCCTTTCACCGGCAACAACAGCGCCCAGCCCTATGCCTTCCTCAACTTCTACAATGTCGACGGCACCTTCGATAAGGTGACGTTCTCCGAGAGTCCGACGGTTGGCGGCTACGAATCGGATAATCACACTGTGGGCTTCTTCACGGAGCAGGGCGGCACGCCGATTCCTGCGGTCCCTGAGCCTGCAACCTGGGCAATGATGATCGCCGGTTTTGGTCTGGTCGGATCGGCCCTGCGTCGCCGGGTGAGCAAGGTGGCGCTCAGCCACGCCTGAGCCGGCAGCGAACCTAAGCGTTCAAAGTACAATGTCGGGCGTCGTCGGCTGAAGCTGGCGGCGCCCGTTCTTTATCAGGACAAGTCTAATCAGCTTTCCAGCCGGTCGATCATCGGCTTGGTGATCAGGCAGATGCCATTGTCTGACCGGCGGAACCGGCGCGCATCCTCTTCCGGATCCTCACCCACCACCAGTCCCTCGGGAATACGCACACCGCGGTCGACAATCACGCGCGACAGGCGAGCATGCCGACCAATGTTGCTGTAAGGCAGGATCACGGCCTCATCCATTTCGGACCAGCTGCCGGTCTTCACCCCGGTGAACAGCAGGCTGCGCGTCACCTTGCTGCCCGACACGATGCAATCGCCCGAGACAAGGCTCTGGGTCGCCGAGCCCCGCCGCCCTTCCACGTCATGCACGAACTTGGCAGGCGCGGTGATCTCCGAATAAGTCCAGATCGGCCACTCGCGGTCATACATGTTGAGGCGCGGCACCACGTCGGTCAGGTCGATATTAGCTTCCCAATAGGCGTCGATCGTGCCGACATCCCGCCAATATTCGTCGATCTCTTGCGCAGCGCGAATCGCGCTTTGCGAGAAGAGATGCGCGACCGCCTTACCGTGCTTGACGATATAAGGAATGATGTCGCCGCCAAAGTCCCTCTTGCTTCCCGGCGTATCGGCATCGCGCCTGAGCTGGTCGGCCAGAAATTCCGTGGTGAAGACGTAGATGCCCATGGATGCCAGCGCGACATCCGGCTTGCCCGGCATGGCGGGCGGATCCTTGGGTTTCTCCACGAAGCTCGTGATGCGGTGCGTCTCGTCGACGGCCATCACCCCGAAGCCGGTCGCCTCCATGCGGGGCACTTCAAGGCAGCCGACCGTCACGTCCGCGCCCTGCTGCACATGCTGCTGGAGCATGAGCTCATAGTCCATCTTGTAGATGTGGTCGCCGGCAAGGATCACAACATATTTTGGGGCGTAAGCCTCGATGATGTCGATATTCTGGAAGACCGCGTCGGCCGTGCCCTCATACCACTGAAATTCGGAGATGCGCTGCGAGGCGGGGAGGATGTCGAAACTCTCGTTGCGCTCGGGCCGCAGGAAGTTCCACCCGCGTTGCAGATGGCGAATAAGGCTGTGTGCCTTGTACTGGGTCGCGACGCCGATCCTGCGGATGCCGGAGTTGATCGCGTTGGACAGGGCGAAATCGATGATCCGCGTCTTGCCGCCGAAATAGACCGCCGGCTTGGCGCGATTGTCGGTCAGCTCCATCAGGCGGCTGCCTCGTCCCCCGGCGAGCACATAAGCCATGGCGTCTCGCGCGAGCGGCTGGCCGGGTCTTTCGGTCATTGGTCTCTCCTCGCTATTCGCCGTCATGGACCAGAATGAGGGTCGCAAGCGGCGGTAGTGTTATTTGGGCTCCATGGGCGTCCGCGACGACGCTGCCCAGATTGCCCACCCCGCTCCCGCCATAGCTGGCACTGTCGCTGTTCAGCGCCTCGCGCCAGCGGCCGGGCGAGGGGAGTGGCACATGATAGTCATGATGGATCTGGGGCGTCATATTGGCGATGACCGCGACCGGTGCGGCACCCGGTGCGCGGCGCTGCCACGCAAAGACGCTGTTTGCTGCGTCATCGACGATCAGCCAGTCGAACCCCTCCACCTCGCAGTCGCGCGCGTGCAGGGCCGGTTCCTCGCGATAGAGCCGGTTGAGGTCGCGAATGAGGCTGTGCACGCCCTCATGCGCGGGGAACTGCCGCAGATGCCAGTCGAGCGCGCGCTCCTCGCTCCACTCGCCGCGCTGCGCGAATTCCTGCCCCATGAAGAGCAACTTCTTGCCGGGATATCCCCACATCATGGCATAATAGGCGCGCAGATTGGCGAATTGCTGCCAGTCGTCGCCGGACATCTTGGCGAGCAGCGAGCCCTTGCCGTGGACCACCTCGTCATGGCTGAGCGGCAGCACGAAATTTTCGGCGAAGGCGTACATCAGGCCGAAGGTGATGTCGTCATGATGGTGGCGGCGGTGCACCGGGTCGCGCGCCATGTACTGGAGCGTGTCGTGCATGAAGCCCATGTTCCACTTGAAGCCGAAGCCCAGCGACTCGCGCGGGCCGCGTTCATCCGCCGGCAGCGTTACGCCGGGCCAGGCCGTGGACTCCTCAGCGACGGTGAAGATGCCCGGATGCGCGCCATAGAGGGCGCGGTTGGTAGCGCGCAGAAATTCCACGGCCTCCCAGTTCTCGCGTCCACCCTGATCGTTGGGGATCCACTCGTCGCTTTTGCGGCTGTAGTCGCGGTAGAGCATGGAAGCGACCGCATCCACGCGCAGCCCGTCGATATGATAACGTTCGGCCCAGAACAGGGCGTTGTTGAGGAGAAAGCTCGCCACTTCCCGCCGACCGAAATTGTAGATCGCGGTGTTCCAGTCCGGGTGGAAGCCCAGCCGCGGATCTTCATGCTCGTAGAGCGCAGTCCCATCGAAGCGGGAGAGGCCGTGAGCATCTGTCGGGAAATGCGCCGGCACCCAGTCGATCAGGACGCCGATGCCGGCCCGATGCGCGCCATCCACGAAGCGGGCAAAACCTGCCGGATCGCCGAAGCGGGCCGACGGCGCATAGAGGCCGGTCGTCTGATAGCCCCATGAGGGATCATAGGGATGCTCGGAGACGGGCAGGAACTCGATATGCGTGAAGCCCAGATCGAGCACATACGGGATGAGCCGGTCGGCCAGCGCATCCCATGAGAGGAACCAGCCATTTTCATCCCGATCCCAGGAGCCGGGATGCACTTCATAGATCGAGATCGGCACGCGGCGCGGATCGACCGATGCCCAATGGGCACGATGGGCGTCATCTCCCCAGTCCGGCTTGGCGGGCTCGGCTGTGAGAGAGGCTGTGCTCGGGCGCAACTCGCTGGCGAAGGCGAAGGGGTCGGCCTTGAGCGGAAGGATCGCTCCGTCGACGCCGACGATGTGATATTTATACGCGCGGCCCTTTCCGATGTCCGGTAGGAAGATTTCCCACACGCCGATGTCGGACCGGTGGCGCATCACGTGCCTGCGCGGATCCCAGTCGTTGAAATCGCCCACCAGACTGACCTGCCGGGCATTGGGCGCCCATACGGCGAAGTGAAAGCCTTCCGCGCCCTCGTGCGTGATGCGGTGCGCGCCCATCTTGTCGAACAGACGGAAGTGCGTGCCCTGCGCAATCAGTAGGTCGTCGAGCGGACCCAGTACCGGCCCGAAGCTGTATGGGTCCGTCACCCACCATTCCGTGCCGCCGCCGGTCGCCTTGTAGCGGATCGGCTGGCGCTCGCCTTCGACCGTCCCTTCGAACAGGCCTCGCGGGTCGATGCAGTCCAGCGTCCCCAGCTTGCGCTGGGCAAGACTATGGGCTTCGAGCGTCTCCGCGCCCGGTACTATGGCGCGGGCGTGAACGCCTTTTGGGCCTTCATGCGGCCCGAGCAGCGAGAAAGGGTCGGCATGGGTGCCCGAGAGGAGGGCGTCTATCGCCGCCCGGGGTGGCCTCACATGACGCCCCAGATATCGCGCGCATATTCCCCGATGGTGCGATCGGATGAGAACCAGCCGACATTGGCGATGTTACGGATGGCGGATCTGTTCCAGCCCGCCCGGTCCTGCCAGCGTGCGTCGACCGAGCGCTGCGCGGCCGTGTAGCTGTCGAAGTCGGCGGCGACCATGAACCAGTCATGGTCATAGAGGCCAGCCATCAGATCCTTGTAGCGGTCCGGATCGTCTGGTGAGAAGACACCCGAGGCAATGGCATTGACGGCCTGCTGAAGCTCACGCGATTCCTCGATGATTTCGCGCGGCGCATAGCCATTGGCCCGCCGCTCCGCGACCTCTTCGGCAGTGAGGCCGAAGATCACGATATTGTCATAGCCAACATGGTCCTTGATCTCGATATTGGCGCCATCCAGCGTGCCGATCGTCAGAGCGCCATTGAGCGCGAACTTCATGTTGCCGGTGCCGGACGCTTCCATGCCTGCCGTGGAGATCTGCTCGGAAAGATCGGCTGCGGGCATGATCTTCTCAGCCAGAGTCACATTGTAATTGGGCACGAACACCACCTTGAGCAGCCCGCCGACGGAGGGATCGCTGTTGACTCGCCGCGCGATGTCGTTCGCCAGTTTGATGATGAGCTTGGCATTATGATAGCTGGGCGCCGCCTTCCCGCCGAAGATTTTAACGCGCGGTGTCCAGTCGCGTTCCGGGTGGCTGCGGATCTGGTCGTAGAGCGCCACGGTCTCGACGAGATTGAGCAGTTGGCGCTTATATTCGTGGATGCGCTTGATCTGGACATCGAACAGCGCGTCCGGATTGAGCCGCACATTCATGTGATGGCGGAGATAATCGGAGAGCGCCGCCTTGTTCGCGCGCTTCACAGCAGCGATGCGCTCGCCGAACGCTTTATCGTCCGCCAGCGCATTGAGGTCGGCCAGCTTCTCAGCATCGTCCATGAAGGCGTCGCCGATCGACTCCCGGATGAGCGCCGTGAGACCCGGATTGCACTCGAAGAGCCAGCGGCGCGGAGTCACGCCATTGGTCTTGTTGTTGATCCGATCGGGGAACATCGCGTGCAGATCCGCGAAGACGGTCTGCTTCATCAGCTCGGTATGGAGCGCTGCCACGCCATTGACGCTGTGCGCGCCGGTGAACGCCAGGTTCGCCATACGCACGCGCCGCTCGCCGCTTTCCTCGATGATGGAGATGGCCGCGATGGCGCCATCACCCATATTTTTCGTCCTCGCCTCGCGCAGCACCATGGCATTGATCGCATAGACGATCTGCATATGACGGGGCAGCAGGCGCTCAAACAGAGGCAGCGGCCAGCTTTCCAGCGCCTCGGGCAGCAGCGTGTGATTGGTGTAGGCGACCGTGCGCCTGGTAATGTCCCAGGCTTCCTCCAGATCAAGGCCGTGCCCGTCCATCAGCACACGCATCAGTTCCGCGACCGAAACTGCAGGGTGCGTGTCGTTGAGCTGGATCGCCACCTTGTCCGGCAGGGTGCGGATGTCCTTGAAATACTGGACATGGCGGCGGACGATGTCCTGGATGGACGCGGAGGAGAAGAAATATTCCTGCCGCAGGCGCAGTTCCTGCCCCGCCGGAGTCGAGTCGGCGGGGTAGAGCACGCGCACGAGGCTCTCGGCGCGCACCTGATCGGCAAGTGCACCGGCATGATCGCCTGCGTTGAAGGCGTCGAGACGGATCGGGTCCACGGCGCGTGCCGTCCAGAGCCGCAACGTGTTGACGCGCTTGCCGCGCCAGCCAACGACGGGCGTATCGACAGCGGTCGCGACGAGCGTTTCGGCGGGCTTCCATTCCACCGCGCCATCCGCCTCGCCGTTCACTTCTCCACCGAACCCGATGCGGTAGCTGCTTTCGCGCCGTTCGAACTCCCAGGGGTTACCGTGCGCGAGCCAGGTTTCGGGATACTCGACTTGCCAGCCGTCCGCGATGCGCTGGCGGAACATGCCGTTCACATAGCGGATACCGTAGCCATAAGCCGGTATGTCCAGACTCGCGCAGCTCTCCATGAAGCAGGCCGCGAGCCGGCCCAGGCCGCCATTGCCAAGCGCTGCGTCCGGCTCGATCTCCTCGATCATGTCGAGGTCTACGCCATGTTCGGCGAGAGAGGCTTTCACCTCTTCGTTGACCCCCAAATTGGCGAGTGCATCGCGCAGCAGGCGACCGATCAGAAATTCGAGGCTGAGATAATAAACGCGCTTCGATCCATCGGCGACGGCCTGGCGGGAAGAGGTCATCCACCGTTCGATAATGTCGTCGCGCAAGGCATAGATGGTCGCTGCCAGCCAGTCGTGTGGCAGTGCAGCATGTTCATCCTTGCCGATCCGGTGGACCAGCACTTCCAGCAACCGTTCAGGGGTAAGCTTCGATTGAGAGCTACTGAACGCGGTCGCCATAGATGATGCCCCCAGGGAAAATGCTGCGAAGCGAAATTGACCACAGCGCCGCAGGCGCCGCAAGCCTCATAAATCGGCGCCTGCCGATTTTCCCGCGCCAAGCCAATTATGGAACAATTCCACGCCTCGACCCATATTGCCGTCATGGCAACTGCCCACTGGATCGAGCCGCAGCCTACGGGCATTTACGTCCGCCCGGCCGACATGTGGATCGATCCCTCCGAGCCGCGCGCCCGGGCGCTTGTCACGCATGGTCATGCCGATCATGCGCGTGGTGGCCATGGTCAGGTGTGGGCTACGGCGGAGACGCTTGCCATCATGGCGCTGCGCTACGGCGCGCCAGAGGAGCATGCGCGCTCCGTGGGTTACGGCGAGGAGATCGCGCTGGGCGGCGATGTCACCGCCACTTTTCTGCCCGCAGGCCATGTGCTCGGTTCAGCGCAGATACTCCTCGCTCATGCCGGCGAGCGAGTCATCGTTTCCGGGGACTATAAGCGCCGGCCCGATCCGACCTGCCCGCCGTTCGTGGTGACGCCATGCGACATCTTCGTGACCGAGGCGACTTTTGCGCTGCCTGTCTTCCGGCATCCGCCGATCGGAGAGGAAATCGCACGGCTGCTCGAAGCGCGTGAGGCAAATCCGGAGCGCTGCGTCCTTGTCGGGGCCTATGCGCTGGGCAAGGCGCAGCGAGTGATCGCGGAGCTGCGCCGGGCCGGCTATCATGATGTCATCTGGCTGCACGGCGCGCTGGAGCGCATGTGCCGACTTTACGAAGAGCTGGGCGTCCCGCTGGGAGAGCTGCGTCTGGTGTCGGACGCGCCATCGAAGGAGGCGTTGCGCGGCGCAATCATCCTGTGTCCGCCCTCCGCGCTCAATGATCGCTGGAGTCGCCGCCTGCCCGATCCGATCAGCGCCATGGCTTCGGGCTGGATGCGCATTCGCCAGCGCGCACGCCAGCGCAACGTCGAGCTGCCGCTGGTCATTTCCGACCATGCCGATTGGGACGAGCTGACTCGGACGATCGAGGAAGTCGATCCGGCCGAGACGTGGATCACGCATGGACGCGAGGATGCGCTGCTCCACTGGTGCGCCATGCACCAGCGCCGCGCACGCGCGCTCGCCTTGATCGGCTATGAGGATGAGGACGACTAGGGCGGTGTGGATCCTTTCCACCTGGCCGCGGCTTGAGTCCAAAAGGCCGTGGGCCAGAAGAGAGCGAGGCGAATAGTGGGACTATTGAACGAGCGAACGACGCCGCCCACGGCCTTTTGGGCCAAGTCCTTCGGATGGCGTGATGCGGGCAAATGGCTTCGTCGCTCCACTCATCCGGGGGGCAAGCCCCGCATTTCGCAGAGCTCCTTGCCCTTCATCCCGCATCGCGCCACCCCGGCTCATGCGGAAAGGGTCCACACCGCCTAATGCAGCGCTTCGCCGCCCTGATCGACGGTCTCGTCTATACCCGCTCGCGCAACGGCAAGCTGGCGCTCATCGCCGATTACATGCGCGAGGCGCCTGACCCGGATCGCGGTTGGGCTCTCGCCGCGCTCACGGGTGCGCTGGACATCGCGGCGGTCAAGCCTGCGCAGGTTCGCGCCATGATCGAAGAACGCTGCGACCCGGTGCTCTTCGCGCTGAGCCGTGACTATGTCGGCGACACCGCAGAGACGATCGCGTTGATGTGGCCGGAGCCACCCGGCCAGCAGCCCGACCCACCCGGCGTCTCGGAAGTGGTCGACGCCCTGCGCGCCACGAGCCGCGCTCATGCTCCCGCACTGGTCGCCGCGTTCATGGATCGGCTGGACGCGGAGGGGCGCTATGCGCTTGTGAAGCTCGCCACGGGCGGGATGCGTGTGGGCATCTCCGCGCGCTTGGCCAAGACCGGGTTCGCGCTCGCGTTTGGGCTGGAGGCGGATGCAGTGGAGGAGGTCTGGCACGCCCTGACTCCGCCCTATGCGCCGCTCTTCGCATGGGCGGAAGGGAAGGGGCTGCGCCCGGATCCGGAAGGCGTGCCCTATTTCCGGCCGTTCATGCTCGCCCATCCGCTGGAGGACACCGTGCTCGACCTCGCCGATTACGCGGCGGAGTGGAAGTGGGACGGCATTCGAGTGCAGATCGTAAGCCAAGGCGGCGCGGTGCGGCTCTACAGCCGGGGCGGGGACGACATTACCGGCGCCTTCCCGGAAATTGCCGGGGCGATCGGGATCGACGCCGTGCTGGATGGTGAGTTGCTGGTGCGCGGAGAAGCGCAAGGAGCGGCGGAACATGGTGGCGCTGCCGCCAGCTTCAACGCCCTTCAACAGCGCCTTGGCCGCAAACTGGTCAGCGAGAAGATGCAGGCGGAATATCCCGTGTTCGTCCGCCTCTACGATGTGTTGATCGAGGGGGGTGAAGATCTTCGCGAAAAGCCATGGACGGCGCGTCGCGCGCGGCTGGAGGCGCTGGTGCCCCGGCTCGATCCCATGCGGTTCGATCTGTCGATTATTATCGGCGCGGCCGACTTCGATGCGTTGGCCGATCTTCGCGCCGGAGCACGCGATGCCGCGATCGAGGGCGTGATGCTCAAGCGGCGGGACAGTGCCTATGTGCCTGGGCGGCGCACTGGCCTGTGGTACAAGTGGAAGCGCGATCCGCTCACGGCTGACTGCGTGATGATGTATGCCCAGCGCGGCAGCGGCAAGCGCTCGTCCTTCTATTCGGACTATACCTTCGGCTGCTGGACGGATGCGGGTGAACTGCTGCCCGTCGGCAAGGCCTATTCCGGCTTCACCGACGCCGAACTGAAGGAGCTGGACCGATTCGTGCGCCAGAACACGGTCAAGCGCTTTGGGCCCGTGCGTGAAGTGGAGAAGACGCTGGTGCTGGAGGTCGCTTTCGATTCCATCCACGCAAGCAAACGGCACAAATCCGGCCTTGCCATGCGCTTCCCCCGAATTCACCGCATCCGCACCGACAAACCGGCGGAAGAGGCGGACAGCATTGCCACGCTGATGAAGCTGGTCACTTAGCGCGGCGGAATCGAAAAAGGCGGCCCGTTTCCAGACCGCCTTTTCGCTAAATCGAATATGACCGGACTGCCCTCAGGCTGCGAGCTTCCGCAGCACATATTGCAGGATGCCGCCGTTGAGGAAGTAGTCCAGCTCGTTGACCGTATCGATGCGGCAGAGCGCAGTGAAGCTGAAGGTCGAGCCGTCGGCCCGCGTCACCTGCACCTCCACATCCTGCCGGGGTTTGAGGCCCGAGACACCGGTGATGGTGAAGCTCTCGTCGCCGGTGAAGCCGAACGTATCTTTGCTCTCGCCATTCTTGAACTGGAGCGGGAGGACGCCCATGCCCACCAGGTTGGAGCGGTGGATGCGCTCGAAGCTTTCGACGATCACGGCGCGCACGCCCAGCAGGTTGGTGCCCTTGGCCGCCCAGTCGCGTGAGGAGCCGGTGCCATATTCCTTGCCGCCGATGACGACGAGCGGCGTGCCGTCCGCCTTGTGCTTCATCGCCGCGTCATAGATCGGCATCACTTCGCCGGCGTAGCGAGTCATGCCGCCCTCGATCCCGTCCAGCATCAGGTTCTTGATGCGGATGTTGGCGAACGTGCCGCGCATCATCACTTCGTGATGGCCACGGCGCGATCCGTAGCTGTTGAAGTCCGCCTGGGCCACCTGATGCTCGGAGAGCCACTTGCCTGCCGGGCTGGTCGCCTTGATCGCACCGGCCGGAGAGATGTGGTCGGTCGTGATCGAATCGCCGAAGATCGCGAGCGGCTTGGCATCGACGATGTCGGTAACCGGTGCCGGGGTCATGGTCATGCCCTCGAAATAGGGCGGGTTGGCGACATAGGTTGAGCCCGCGCGCCAGCTGTAGGTCGCCGTGCCCGTCACATCGATCGCCTGCCAGCGCGCATCACCAGTGAAGACGGTGGCGTAGCGGCTCTCGAACATCTCGCGGGTCAGCGCGCCGTCCATCACCGAGCGAACCTCGTCATTGGAGGGCCAGATGTCCTTGAGATAGACGTCCTGACCGTCCTTGCCGGTGCCGATCGGGGTGGCGACGAAGTCCTGCGTCACTGTGCCCTTGAGCGCATAGGCGACGACCAGCGGCGGGGAAGCGAGGAAGTTGGCGCGCACATCCGGGCTGACGCGACCTTCGAAGTTGCGATTGCCCGAAAGGACGGAGGCGGCCACGATGTCGTTGCCGTTGATCGCCTTGCTGATTGGTTCGGCCAGCGGGCCGGAGTTGCCGATGCAGGTCGTGCAGCCATAGCCAACGAGGTTGAAGCCGACCTGATCGAGATAATCCTGAAGGCCGGCCTTCTCCAGATAATCGGTGACGACCTGGCTGCCCGGAGCGAGCGAAGTCTTGACCCATGGTTTTGGCTTGAGGCCGTACTCGACTGCCTTCTTGGCGACGAGACCCGCTGCGATCAGCACGGAGGGGTTGGACGTATTGGTGCAGCTGGTGATTGCGGCGATCACCACATCGCCATCGCCGATGTCGTAGTCTTCGCCCTCGATCGCGACGCGTTCCGGCACGCCCTTCTTGTACACCTTCTCGAGATCGGTGTTGAACACGTCGTCCACCTGATCGAGCAGCACCTTGTCCTGCGGGCGCTTGGGGCCGGCGAGGCTTGGCAGCACCGATCCCATGTCCAGCTCCAGCGTGTCGGTGAAGAAGGGATCGCTGGCGCCGTCATGCCAGAAGCCCTGCGCCTTGGCATAGGCTTCCACCATGGCGATCTGCGCTTCGTCACGGCCCGTGAGGCGCATGTAGTCGAGCGTCTTGCCGTCGATCGGGAAGAAACCGCAGGTCGCGCCATATTCCGGCGCCATATTGCCGATCGTCGCGCGGTCGGCGAGGCTGAGCGCGGAGACGCCCGGCCCGAAGAACTCGACGAAGCGGCCGACCACGCCTTTGGCGCGCAGCATCTGGGTGACGGTGAGCACGAGATCGGTCGCCGTGATGCCCTCGGCCAGCGCGCCGGTCAGCTTGAAGCCGACCACTTCGGGGATGAGCATGGAGACAGGCTGACCGAGCATTGCAGCCTCGGCCTCGATACCACCCACGCCCCAGCCGAGCACGCCAAGGCCATTGACCATCGTCGTGTGGCTGTCCGTGCCGACGCAGGTGTCGGGGTATGCGACGGTCGCGCCGCTGGCATCCTCGCTGGTCCACACGGCCTGCGCGACGTGCTCGAGATTCACCTGGTGGCAGATGCCGGTGCCGGGAGGGACGACCTTGAAGTTATCGAGGCTCTTGCTGCCCCATTTCAGGAAGTCGTAGCGCTCCATATTGCGCTGATACTCGAGCTCGACATTGTCCTCGAATGCCTTGGGTGTGCCGAACTCGTCGACCATCACCGAGTGGTCGATGACGAGGTGGACGGGCACCTGCGGATTGATCTTGGCGGCATCCGCGCCGAGCGCGTTCATCGCGTCGCGCATCGCAGCGAGATCGACCACGCAGGGGACGCCGGTAAAATCCTGCATGAGGACACGTGCCGGACGATACTGGATTTCCCGCTCAGACTTGCCCTTGTCCTTCTGCCAGTCGACGATTGCCTGAATGTCGTCAGTGGTCACCGTCACGCCGTCCTCGAAACGGAGCAGGTTTTCCAGCAGCACCTTCATCGAGAAGGGGAGCCTCGAGACGTCGCCGAACTTCGCGGCGGCCTTCTTGAGCGAGTAGTAGGCGTAGCTCTTGCCACCGACAGCCAGCGTGTCGCGCGTGCCGAGCGTATCCTGTCCCACAGCGGTCATGGTGATCGTCTCCCCTGGAGCTGGTGCCAGCGGGCGAGCGATCCAGCGCGGCGCCGCGGCTATGGTGCAATTGATGCAGCGCAATAACGGCTGGGCAGGCGCTGTCAACGTCAGCAGACTTGCGAGCTAGGGTCAAAGCGGTCTGCGACGAGATACTATGAGCGGCGCGACCCCAAGTGCAGATGATCGGTTTGGACCCACCCGACATCAAAGGCGCGTTGCGTCTCCTAAATCATTCGCTTCCAGAACAAGGTGGGTTCAAAACCGTCCCGAAATGGCGCATGGCCGACGCGGGCGCACATGACAGAATGGCGCGTAAAGCACTCAAAATCGGAGTAGAGGCGATGGATATGGCGGAAGATAGCCGCGCCACTGTATTGATTTGCGGCTTCAGCGCCCTCCAGCCTGACCTGTCTTCGCTAGCCCACGCCCTGGGCCAGCGTGTGTTTTCGCAAGTCACTCTGGATGAGCTGCCGAAGCGACTGGTGCAAACCGCCGCACTGGACGTTCTGGTCCTGGACCTGCGCGGCGGCCTGACGAATGCACGAGCGCAAGACGCTTTGATCCGCGCCAATGATGAGCGGAAAGAACTCCCCTTTTGCCGACTTGTCGTTCTGTTCGATATCGAGGCGATCGACTTTGTCTTTGCTGAACTGAACGGGCCGGAGTGCACGCTTCTGTGCCAGCCCGCCCTGCCCGATATCGTGACGGCGCTTGCGGTTTCCGGGTTGGAGGCCCGAGAGAATCATAAGGCGAGCCTGTCGGATGTCACAGGTGACGCGGATTCGTCCCGTCTTGATAAGCTGAGTGAGGAAGTCCGCCGTCTTGCTGCCACTATCGAGCGGCTTGTGGGAGGAGAGGCGCGCTCGCCCAGCTTTGTGAACGAGAACGAGCGACCATATCGCGGACCTGCAGTGGAGCAGCCGAAGGGGAAGGTGGAGGCAGGATCGCCTCCCGACCATGGCGAGATAAGGGCGCTCATTCGGATACGGCGATTGCGCGAGCGCTTCCTGCCGGAGGACCTCTTTGCCGACCCGGCGTGGGATATGCTGCTGGATCTTTTCGCCGCGCGTCTGGCAGGGGAGCGAGTCTCCGTCTCCAGCCTCTGCATCGCTGCCGCCGTGCCGCCGAGTACGGCACTGCGATGGATCGGTCAGTTGACCGATCGCGGTATTTTCCAACGTGTTGACGATCCGGTCGATGGACGGCGAGCATTCATCGAGCTGTCGGACAAGGCAGCGCAGGCGCTTTCTGCGTGGGCACAGGCAGTTCGCGCAAGCGGGGGCGTGCTTGGCCCCAAGGCGAGCTGAACGTCTCGTGGCGCGGGTATTGCGGCATCTACTTTACCCGAGCGGCGAAACAGGCTAGGCGCGGCGCCGCGCAAGAGCGCGGGCGATTAGCTCAGTTGGTAGAGCGTCTCGTTTACACCGAGAATGTCGGCGGTTCGAGCCCGTCATCGCCCACCATGACCCCCGGCGGTAGCCCCAGTGGACAGGCTGATGGGGCGCCGATACAGTCTTTCACGATCTTCGTCGCGAGAGGCGAAGCGGGGACAGAGAGCATGACGCGGAATATTCCGCGCACATGACGGGGGAGATGATGGAGCACGCACAGTTCGATCATCCCTTGCGCGATACCCTCACGGCCGAAATGCATCAGCGCAAGTTTCTGACTGCTCGCGCTTCATCGCAGCTTTATCAGTCGCTCGTCATTGCCGACGAGAAGGACGCGTGGCGCAGCCTGCAGACGCTCGTGTCGGCATGGCCGGACGCGCCACCAGTGAGAGAAGGCGCGCGCTATTATCGCTGCCCGGTCGGTGAGGGCGAGTTCGTGTGGGAAGCGCACACCGAGTTCGTGACCTACACACTCATTCAGCCACTTTCCGCAGGCGACCGGCTTCCGCCCGAAGGCTTGCCGGTGGTGGACCTGCCTTGGAAGGACAGTCTTCCCGGCGCGATCATGCGGTCCACGCACATGCTGTTCCTGGGCGCCGAATGGGAAGAGCCGGAGCGCTCGCAGCATCTTCAGTCGCAATTCTCGTTTCCGGACCTCATCCTTTGTGATGTGGCCGGGTCCAGCGCGCGGGTCTATTCCGATTTCCGCCGCCATGGCGATGCCGGCAGGATCATCGTCGTCGATCATGGACTGTGCGGAAACGAGGCGGCCCATGTTCTCCAGCAGCTCCTGGAGCTAGGCAACTACCGAAAAATGGCCTTGCTGGGTCTGCCAGTCGCGCGCAGCGCCATCGCGCGATTGCGCGCGCTTGAGCTTCGCCTCGCCAATGTCACGCGTGACATCGCGCGGGAAAGCTCGGCCACGGCCGATTTGCTCGCTGAGGTTTCGGGCATCAGCGAGGAGCTGGCTGCTATCCATGTCGAGACCAGCTACCGGCTCGGCGCATCGAAGGCCTATGGCACGCTGGTGGAAGATCGGCTTCGCGGACTGGAAGTGACGCGGGTGCGCGGCTTTCTGGCGCTCGACCAGTTTACCGAGCGGCGGCTGGCGCCCGCATTGCGGACGTGCGAATCGCTGGCGGCGAGGCTGAGCGATCTATCGGCGCGTGCCCACTCGACCAGCGCACTGCTCCGCACACGCCTGGACCTCGCTCTCGCCGAGCAGAACAATGCCCTGCTCCGCTCGCTCGATCAGCGCGGACAGGCCCAGCTTCGCTTGCAGCAGACGGTCGAGGGGCTCTCGGTCGCGGCGATCAGCTATTATGTGCTGGCGCTGGTCGGCTACATGCTGGAGGCGCTCCATCTCGTCTCCCTTCCGGCGTCGAGCGAGATCATCCACGCCTTGCTCGTGCCGGTGATCGTGTTCCTCGTCTGGTCCATTGCGCGGCGGCATCGTCGCGCGGCATTGGAAGAGGGCGCGGACGTCTCCGGGCATTAGTCTGGCCGGACATTGGATGCCGGCGCTCGCCGGTTACGCTTCGAGTGGTGCGGTGGTCAGGCCGAGATCTGGGATGGTGACGGATCGCCGTCCGCTGAAATCGGTCCGCACCACGATCAGGCCGCTCTTTTCGAAATGGTCGAGAAGGCGGCGGATGCGTCCGGGCGAGCGCGTGCCATAAGCGCGGGCGAGCTGCGCATCGTCAGGGCAGGGTGCGCCGTCTCTCGCGGCCCGCGCGAGAACGAGGAAGGGCGCGAGCAGGTCTTCCGGCACCTCGGCGGCGACCCGCAGAATCTCGGTGTCAGTGCCTCCCGGCCGGTCGTCGAGGCCCGCGAGAGCGGCAGCGAAGCGTCGCCGGAACTGCGCCAGATTGGTGCCGGTGGCACTCACGCGCCGCATCCGGCAACGAACCGAGAAATCCTGGAAAAGCACGGCTGGCGGCTGGAAGGTGCAGTCGTCCTCCTGCGCCATTTCGGCCAGGATTTCCGCGATAGCCGGTTCCGGATCGGCTGGTGCAGGCGCGGACGAATCTTCCCGGGCTGGCGCTGCGTCTTCCACGTTATCCTGCCCCGCCTCGATCCGCATCATGAGGTCGTCCGCTGCAATTGCCGGGGCGGGGGTGGCGATCGTTGCTTCCGCGATGTCCAAGCCCGGCAGGCCGCGATCGTCCGCTGACAGGTCATCGTGAATGAGCGCGAACAGATCCTCTCCCGAAACATCGGGTGGCGGCGCCAGCGCGTGCGAGACTGCGCGCGAGCCCGTCTGCACCGAGCCGATCCGCACGGACAGCGGCCGACGCGTAATCGCAGGACCAAGTCCCAGAAAATGCCCGCGCTGGAGATCGCGTATCTGTTCGGCCTGCCGCCGCTCCATCCCCAGAAGATCGGCGGCGCGCGCCATATCAATATCCAGGAACGTGCGGCCCATCAGGAAGTTGGACGCTTCCGCCGCGACGTTCTTGGCGAGCTTGGCAAGGCGCTGGGTCGCGACGATGCCCGCCAGCCCGCGCTTCCGGCCCCGGCACATCAGATTGGTCATGGCGGCGAGCGAGAGACGGCGCGCCTCGTCGCTCACGTCGCCTGCGACTGCCGGTGCGAACATTTGCGCTTCGTCCACGATAACGAGGGCGGGGAACCATTGTTCGCGCGGGGCATCGAAAAGCGTGGAGAGAAAGAGCGCGGCGCAGCGCATCTGCGCCTCGATTTCGAGGCCATCCAGTGCGAGCACGACAGAGGCGCGATGCTGCCGGATGCGCGATGCCAGCCGGGCGATCTCACCGCCCGAATAAGCCGCGCCGTCGATCACCACATGCCCGAAGGGTTCGGCGAGCGTGACGAAGTCCCCCTCGGGGTCGATCACCACTTGCTGAACGAGGGACGCGCTCTCTTCCAGCAGACGGCGCAGCAGGTGCGATTTGCCTGAGCCGCTGTTGCCCTGAACGAGCAGGCGAGTCGCCAGCAACTCCTCTATGTCGATGCGGACAGGCGCACCCGAGGGATCGGTGCCGATTTCAACGAATGCGCTCACGTGCCGGGGCATACAAAGCTATCCCCGCACGCGGAAGGGCGCGAGGGCAGTTTTCCACAGATATTCTGGCTCTTCGCGGCGAGCGGAGAAAGCGCAGAACGGCGCGGGGTGGTCCGCCGATCCTCGTCAGATGTGGATGGGCTTGCCGGTCACGGCCATCGCCGCTTCCTTGATCGCCTCATTGTGCGTCGGGTGCGCGTGGCAGGTATAGGCGATATCCTCGCTCGAGGCGCCGAATTCCATCGCCTGCGCGACCTGCGCGATCATCGTGCCGGCGACGGATGCAATGATCCACACACCCAGCACCTTGTCGCTCTCGGCGTCCGCGATCACCTTCACGAAGCCATCCGGCTCGTGATTGGTCTTGGCGCGCGAGTTGGCGAGCATCGGGAACTTGCCGACCTTGATCGCGCCCTTCTCCTTGGCCGCTTCCTCGGTGAGGCCCACGCCGGCGATTTCCGGCATGGTGTAGACGACGCTCGGGATCACGTCATGGTTCACGATGCCCGTGAGGCCAGCGATATTCTCCGCGACGGCAATGCCTTCGTCCTCGGCCTTGTGCGCCAGCATCGGGCCGGGGATCACATCGCCGATCGCCCAGACGCCGGGCACCTTGGTGCCGAATTCATGGTCGGTCTCGATCTGGCCGCGCTTGTTGAGCTCCAGGCCGATCTTGTCGAGGCCAAGCCCGTCCGTATTAGGACGGCGGCCGATGGAAACCAGCACCACATCCGCTTCGATCGTTTCGGCAGGGCCGCCTGCGGCGGGCTCCAGCGTCAGCGTGGCGGTCTTGCCGTTCACGCTCGCGCCCGTGACCTTGGTGGAGAGCTTGAACTCGATGCCCTGCTTGCGGAAGATCTTGTTCGCTTCCTTGCGCACGTCGCCGTCCATGCCGGGCAGGATCTGGTCGAGATATTCGACGACCGTGACCTTCGCGCCCAGGCGGCGCCATACGCTGCCCAGTTCCAGCCCGATCACGCCGCCACCGATGACGACCATGTGACCCGGCACCTTGTCCAGCTCAAGCGCGCCGGTTGAATCGACGATGACGCCCTTGCTGTTGTCCACGTCCACGCCGGGCAGCGGCGTGACCGACGAGCCGGTCGCGATGATGATGTTCTTCGCGCTCTTCTTCTCGCCGGCCACTTCGACAGTGTGAGCATCGACGAAAGTCGCATGTCCCTTCAGCCAGTCGATCTTGTTCTTCTTGAAGAGGAACTCGATGCCTCCCGTGAGGCCCTTCACGGCGTCGACGCGCTGACCCTGCATGGTGGGCAGGTCGAGCTCGGGCTTCACCTTGATGCCGAGCTTGGCGAAGGTGCCGCCCGCCGCCGCCTCGAAATATTCGCTGGCGTGGAGCAGCGCCTTGGAAGGAATGCAGCCGACATTGAGGCAGGTGCCGCCCAGCGTCTCCCGGCTCTCCGCGCAGGCGGTCTTCAGGCCGAGCTGTGCCGCCCGGATCGCCGCGACATAGCCGCCTGGCCCGGAGCCGATCACGATTACGTCATAGTCGAACTGGTCTGCCATCATTCACTCCATCAAATACTCCTGCCTTCGCAGGAGCACTGCTTTTTTCCTTACAGATCGATCAGCAGTCGGGTCGGGTCCTCGATCGCGTTTTTCACCGCGACAAGGAAGGTCACGGCCTCGCGTCCGTCGATCAGGCGGTGATCGTAGGAGAGGGCGAGATACATCATCGGGCGGATGACGATCTGGCCATTGCGGACGACCGGACGCTCTTCGATGCGGTGAAGGCCGAGCACCGCCGACTGCGGAGGATTGATGATCGGTGTGGACATGAGGCTGCCGAAGACGCCGCCATTGGAGATGGTGAAGGTGCCGCCCTTCATGTCTTCCATGGTGAGCGTGCCTTCCTTGGCGCGCTTGCCGAAGTCGCCGATCGTCTTCTCGATCTGAGCGACGCTCATGCTCTCCGCATTGCGGATCACCGGCACGACGAGTCCGTTCGGGGCTGAGACGGCCACGGAGATGTCAGCGAAATCGTTATAGACGATCTCATCGCCCTCGATCTGTCCGTTGACGCCGGGGATGTCCTTCAGCGCCATGCACACGGCCTTGGTGAAGAAGCCCATGAAGCCCAGACGGACGCCATGCTTCTTCTCGAAGAGGTCCTTATACTTCGCGCGCGCCTCGATGACGTTGGTCATGTCGACATCGTTGAAGGTGGTGAGCAGCGCCGCGTTGTTCTGCGCTTCCTTCAGCCGCTTGGCGACCGTCTGGCGCAGGCGGGTCATCTTCACGCGCTCTTGCGCGCGGCTCGGCCCGGTTGCGGTGGCGCCAGCGGTAGCCGGTACGGCAGCGGCGGGCGCTGCGGCGACGGCCGTGCCGGCGCTGATCGCGGCCATCACGTCATCCTTGGTCAGGCGTCCGTCCTTGCCCGTGCCGCCGATCTTGCTGGGGTCGAGGCCATGCTCGAGCACCAGCCGACGTACGGCGGGAGACAGGGTGGCGGCGCCCGGCGTGCTCTCCGCATTTGCGGGGGCCGGAGCGGGCGTGCTGGTCGAGGCGGCAGGTGCAGCAGCCTGAGCGCTTGCCGACGCGGGCGGCGGAGCAGCGGCGGGCGCTTCAGCTTTGGCAGGGGCGGGGCTGGCACCGGCGGCGCCTTCCGCCACGGTCGCAATCACCGCGCCCACATTGACCGTGTCGCCTTCCTTGGCGAGTTGCTCGCCCAGAACACCTGCGACGGGCGAGGGCACGTCGATCGCGACCTTGTCGGTCTCCAGGCTGGCGATGGGCTCATCGAGCGCGACGGCCTCGCCGGGCTTTTTGAGCCATTGGCCCACGGTCGCTTCGGTAACGGACTCGCCCAGTGCGGGAACCTTGACTTCAGTGGCCATGAATCAGCCTTTCTTCTGGCGCTTGATTTCGGTGCGGACGCTGTGGCCCAGGGCATCGGCGATGAGCGCGCCCTGCTCGGCAAGGTGGCGCTTGGCAAGGCCGGTGGCCGGCGATGCGGAAGCCTTGCGGCCGGCATAACGCGCGCGCATCGGCGCCTTGCCTGCATCCTTGAGGGCCTGTTCGATGAACGGTTCGACGAAGAACCAGCCGCCATTGTTGCGGGGCTCCTCCTGACACCACACGATGTCCTCAAGCGCGGTCATGCGCTTGATACGGACGGCGAGTGCGTCGGTCGGGAACGGATAAAGCTGTTCGACGCGAACGATCTGCGTGCTCTTGTCGTCCGCCGCGTCGCGCGCTTCGATCAGGTCGTAGGCGACCTTGCCCGAGCAGAGCACGAGCCGCTTCGTCTCCGTGTCGGCCGCGCCGTTCGGATCAGAAAGGATGCGACGGAAGTGCGTTTCGCCCAGGAAGTCCTCGGCCTTGCTCACCGCCATCTTGTGCCGCAGCAGCGACTTGGGCGTCATGAGGATCAGCGGCTTGCGGAACGGACGCAGCATCTGCCGGCGCAGAATGTGGAAATAATTGGCCGGCGTCGTGCAGTTGGCGACCTGGATGTTCCCTTCGGCGCAGAGCTGGAGATAGCGCTCCAGTCGTGCAGAGCTGTGCTCCGGCCCTTGGCCCTCATAGCCGTGCGGCAGCAGGCAAACGAGACCGTTGGCGCGCAGCCACTTGCTCTCCGATGAAGAGATATACTGGTCGAAAATGATCTGGGCGCCGTTGGCGAAGTCGCCGAACTGCGCTTCCCAGAGCACCAGCGTCTTTGGATCGGCCATGGCATAGCCATATTCGAAGCCGAGCACGCCATATTCGGACAGCGGCGAATCCAGCACTTCGAACCGGCCATGCGGCACAGTCGTGAGCGGAATATATTTGTTCTCGCTCTGCTGATCGACCCAGACGGCGTGTCGCTGCGAGAAGGTGCCGCGGCCGGAGTCCTGCCCCGAAAGGCGAACGCCATAGCCCTCCGAAAGGAGCGAGCCGAAGGCCAGCGCCTCGCCGGTCGCCCAGTCGAAATTCTCGCCAGAGCGGAACATCTCGGCTTTCGCGTCGAGGATGCGGCGCAGCGTCTTGTGGACGTTGACGCCCTCCGGCACCGTCGTCAGCGTGCGGCCCAGGCTCTCGAAGAGCTTGGGAGAAATCGCCGATTCGACGCTCTTGCGCGCGGTTTCGACGTCGGCGGGTTGATGCAGGCCGGACCAGCGGCCGGCGAACCAGTCCGCCTTGTTGGACTTGTAGCTTTTCGCCGCCTCGAACTCGTCCTCGAGATTGGTGACGAACCCGTCCGTCACTTCCTTCGTGAACGCGTCGTCGATCACGCCTTCGGACGCGAGCCGGGCCGCATAGACCTCGCTCACCGGCGGGTGTTGGCGAATGCGCTCGTACATGAGCGGCTGCGTGAAGCTCGGTTCGTCGCCCTCATTGTGGCCGAAGCGGCGATAGCACCACATGTCGATCACGATGTCGCGATGGAAGGTCTGGCGATAGTCGATCGCCAGCTTGCAGGCGAAGGTCACGGCTTCGGGATCGTCGCCGTTCACATGCAGGATCGGCGCCTGCACGCCCTTGGCAACGTCGCTGGGATAAGGCGAGCCGCGCGAGAACTGCGGGCTGGTCGTAAAGCCGATCTGGTTGTTGACGACGAAGTGGATGCAGCCGCCGGTGTTGTAGCCGTTGACGCCCGAAAAGCCGAAGCACTCCCAGACGATGCCCTGCCCAGCGAACGCCGCGTCGCCATGGATGAGCACGGGGAGCACCTGCTCGTGATTCGCCAGATCGTCGCGGAAGGTCTGCTGCGCGCGCACCTTGCCGAGCACCACCGGGTCCACCGTTTCGAGATGCGACGGGTTGGGCACGAGGCTCATATGCACCTTGATGCCGTCGAACTCGCGGTCCGTGCTGGTGCCGAGGTGATACTTCACGTCGCCCGATCCGCCGACATCCTCCGGATTGGCCGTGCCGCCAGAGAATTCGTGGAAGATGACGCGGAAGCCCTTGGCCATCACGTTCGCAAGCACGTTGAGGCGGCCGCGATGGGCCATGCCATAGACGATCTCGCGCACGCCCAGTGCGCCGCCATATTTGATGACGGCTTCAAGGGCGGGGATCATCGATTCGCCACCGTCGAGGCCGAAGCGCTTGGTGCCGACATATTTACGGCCCAGGAACTTCTCGTACTGCTCGCCCTGAATGACCTTCGTGAGGATCGCCTTCTTGCCGGCCGGCGTGAAGTCGATCGACTTGTCGCCACCCTCGATCCGGTCCTGGATGAAGCGGCGCTCCTCCACATCCGAGATATGCATATATTCGAAGCCGACATTGCCGCAGTAGTTTGCGCGCAGGATGGCGACGACTTCGCGCACTGTGCCCCACTCCAGGCCCAGATTGCCGCCCAGATAAACTTTCCGGTCGAGATCCTTGCCGGAGAAGCCATGATATTCCGGCGTCAGGTCGGCCGGCAGATCGCGCTGCGTCAGGCCCAGCGGATCGAGATTGGCGGCGAGATGTCCGCGCACCCGGTAGGTGCGGATCAGCATCATGGCGCGGATCGAATCAGCGGCGGCGGCGGCAATGTCAGCTTCGCTCGCCGGGGCTCCCGTGCCAGCCTTCTTGGCGGCGGCCTTCACAGCCGCCTGCATCTGGGTGGGGTCGAGCGCGGACGTGAGATCGTCCGTCACGTCCATCGGCCAGCCGCGCCGTGCCCAGCTCGGGCCTTGCTCGACTTCTGCCGTCCCGCTGAAATCCTGACCTTCGTAACCCATGGCCTGATCCTCGATCCTTCGTATCCGGCCCCCGCAGGGCGACCTGTCGTCTGGCCCCCGCCAGACGCGGCCAGCTCCGTTACACGCTTAGCCCTTAAGAACTTCCAAGAGCGTGGTTCCCAGCTCGCTGGGGCTCGCCGCGACCTTGATGCCCGCGGCTTCCATCGCCGCGATCTTGCTTTCCGCGTCGCCCTTGCCGCCCGAGACGATGGCGCCGGCATGGCCCATGCGACGGCCCGGAGGGGCAGTGCGGCCTGCGATGAAACCGGCCATCGGCTTTTTGCGCCCCTTCTTCGCCTCATCGATGAGGAACTGCGCGGCCTGCTCCTCGGCGTCGCCGCCGATTTCGCCGATCATGATGATGGACTCGGTGGCGTCGTCAGCCAGAAAGAGCTCCAGCACGTCGATGAAGTTGGTGCCATTGACGGGATCGCCGCCAATGCCGACCGCAGTGGTCTGGCCGAGGCCTGCATTCGAGGTCTGGAACACTGCTTCATATGTAAGCGTGCCCGAGCGGGAGACAACGCCCACGCTGCCCTTCTTGAAGATGGAGCCGGGCATGATGCCGATCTTGCACTCGCCCGGCGTCAGCACGCCGGGGCAGTTCGGGCCGATGAGGCGCGACTTGCTGCCGGAGAGCGCACGCTTCACGCGCACCATGTCGAGCACGGGGATGCCTTCGGTGATCGTGACGATCAGCGGCACTTGTGCGTCGATCGCCTCCAGAATCGAATCGGCAGCGAATGGCGGCGGCACGTAGATGACGCTGGCGGTCGCGCCGGTCTTGGCGACGGCTTCCTCCACCGTGTCGAAGACGGGCAGGCCGATGTGGCTGGTGCCGCCTTTGCCCGGCGTCACGCCGCCGACCATCTGCGTGCCATAGGCCAGCGCCTGCTCAGTGTGGAAGGTGCCGGTCGCACCGGTCATGCCCTGAGTGATGACCTTGGTGTTCTTGTCGACGAGGATGCTCACGAGGATATTGCTCCTTCATGCACGCTGGCGCCGACAACCGGCGCGCAGTTTTGACCCCCTGCGCCCTTCCCGTCACAGGCCGGAGCCGACGGGGAGGGCGTGAGAGCCGTTTAAATCACGCGAGGCTCGGGTCGATGCCCTTGCACGCCACCAGCAGTTCCTTGACCGCGTCGACGCTGACCTGAAGATAGCCCTTGGCCGCCTCGTCCAGCTCGATTTCGACGATCTGCTCCACGCCGCCCGCGCCGATGATGACGGGAACGCCGACATAGAGATCATCGACGCCGTACTGGCCGGAGAGATGCACGGCGGCAGGCAGCAGGCGCTTCTGATCGTAGAGATAGGCTTCGGCCATCGCGATGCCGCTGGTCGCGGGCGCATAGAAGGCCGAGCCGGTCTTGAGGAGGCCGACGATCTCGCCGCCGCCCGAGCGGGTGCGCTGCACGATCGCGTCGATGCGCTCCTGAGTGGAACGGCCCTGCTTGATGAGATCGGGAATGGGGATGCCCGCGACAGTCGAATACTGAACGACCGGAACCATGGTGTCGCCGTGGCCGCCAAGGACGAAACTGTTCACGTCCTTCACAGAGACCTGGAATTCTTCGGCGAGGAAATGGCTGAAGCGCGACGAGTCGAGCACACCGGCCATGCCCACCACCTTGTTGTGGGGCAGGCCCGAAAATTCGCGCAGCGCCCAGACCATCGCGTCGAGCGGGTTGGTGATGCAGATGACGAACGCGTCGGGCGCGTTGGCCTTAATGCCTTCGCCCACGGCCTTCATGACCTTGAGGTTGATGCCGAGCAGATCGTCGCGGCTCATGCCCGGCTTGCGGGCGACGCCGGCAGTGACGATGATGACGTCTGCGCCTGCAATGTCGGCATAATCATTGGAGCCGATGATCTTCGCGTCGAAGCCCTCGACCGGGCCACACTGGGAGAGGTCGAGCGCCTTACCCTGGGGAACACCGTCCACGACATCGAACAGAACGATGTCACCCAAACCTTTAAGCGCTGCCAAATGGGCGAGTGTGCCGCCAATATTGCCGGCGCCGATCAGCGCGATCTTCTTGCGGGCCATCCAATGCTCCTTGGTTCGGGGGGAGTTTTTTCGTGATCGCTGGCCGCCTTATGCCCAAATGGTTACCGTTTCAATGCATGATGTCTCTTCAGAAGGACTTTTATATGCAATTCATTCGCAATATCATTAAATGCCTTCCGTAATCACTTTTCCGCATGTCTGACCCGTCAATCGTTATCGGATCCGTGCGCTAAGGCGAGATATTCGTCCGATTGCATCTCTTCGAGGCGCGATACGGTGCGCTGGAATTCGAAGCTCCCGTCGCCAGTGGGATAGAGGGCATCGGGCGCAGCAGCCGCGCTTGCCAGCAGCTTGACTTTATACTCGTAGAGCGCGTCGATGAGCGTGACGAAACGCGCGGCTTCGTTGCGATTCTCCGGCCCCATGATCGGGATGCCGACGATGATGACCGCGTGAAAATGCCGGGCAATGGCGAGGTAGTCGCTGGCGCCGCGCGCCTCCCCGCACAGCCGCTTGAAGGAGAAGACCGCGACGCCTTTCAGGCTCTTGGGCACGTGAAGAGTTCGCCCGCCGCCCACGTCCAGCTCTTCGCTCGGTACATGGGCGCGATCTTCTGGCGGATAGTCGGTAAGACTGAAGAAGGCGGCGGAGAGTGCTTTGGTCGCAACGTCGTCCGCCGGCACGTGCCATGTCGCCGCTGACCCGAGTCGGTCCCGGCGATAGTCGGTCGGTCCATCGAGCGCGAGGATGTCGAGTCGCGCTTCGAGCAGATGGATAAACGGCACGAAGAGGTCGCGGTTGATTCCGTTCTTGTAGAGATCGCGCGGCGGACGGTTCGAGGTCGCGATTATTGTGACACGCCGCTCGATGAGCGCCGTGAACAGGCGTGAGAGAATCGCTGCGTCCGCGCTGCTGGTTACGAAAAGCTCGTCGAAGCAGAGAACGCGGGTCTCGTCGGCGATCGCTTGCGCGACCTGAATGATCGGGTCGCCCTGCTCGTTTTCGCGCGCGGCGTGCAGGCGTTGATGCACTTCGATCATGAAGGCGTGGAAGTGAACGCGCCGCTTCCGCCGGACGGTCAGCATATCGTAGAACAGCGCCATCAGCATGGTCTTGCCGCGCCCCGCGCCGCCCCAGAGATAGGCGCCACGCACCGGGTCCGGCGTCTTGCCGAACATTTTCCAGATGAGGCTGCCGCGCGGCGGCGCACTTTCCAGTTCCGTCTTCACCCTGTCCAGCAGGGCAACCGCCTTGAGCTGATCAGGGTCGGATCGCACTTCGCCCCGCGCGACCAGCGCGGCATAGGCTTCGGCGAGGCTGGTCATTGCGAGTCGGGCGCGCTCAGAGCTGGCGCTCGACCATCATCTTCTTGGTTTCGGCGATTGCCTTCGCCGGATTGAGGCCTTTGGGGCACACGTTCGCGCAGTTCATGATCGTGTGGCAGCGATAGAGGCGGAACGGGTCTTCCAGCTCGTCGAGTCGCTCGCCGGTCATCTCGTCCCGGCTATCCGCCAGCCAGCGATAGGCCTGTAGCAGAATGGCCGGACCGAGGAACTTGTCGCTGTTCCACCAGTAGCTCGGGCAGCTCGTCGAGCAGCAGGCGCACAGGATGCACTCGTAGAGCCCGTCCAGCTTCTCGCGATCTTCCGGCGACTGCAGGCGCTCCTTGCCGGCCGGCGGCGGCGTCACCGTCTTGAGCCAGGGCTGGATGGAGGCATATTGCGCATAGAAGTGCGTGAAGTCGGGGACGAGATCCTTGATCACGTCCATGTGCGGTAGCGGCGTGATCTGCACGTCGCCCTTGCAGTCCTCGATCGCGGTCGTGCAGGCGAGGCCGTTGCGGCCGTTGATGTTCATCGCGCAGGAGCCGCAGATGCCCTCGCGGCAGGAGCGCCGGAAGGTCAGGCCCGCATCCTGCTCGCTCTTCATCTTGATGAGCGCGTCGAGCACCATCGGCCCACATTCATCAAGATCAATCTCGAACGTGTCGTAGCGCGGGTTCTCGCCGGATGCCGGATCGTAGCGATAGACTTTGAACGTCTTGACCTGACCGGCTGCGTCCGGCGCCTTATGCACGACACCGGACTTGCGAACCTTGCTATTGGCGGGCAGGGAGAATTCGGCCATCTTGCTTTGTGTCCTCGCGGGCAGCCGCGTTGCTGCAATGATTGGCGGTCCCTAGCGCCAAGCCCGCCCCGGCTCAAGAGGAGGCCGCCCTGAACGGCAAATCGGTTCACTGGTTCATCGTCAACCCGCAGAGCGGCAGTTACGATGAGAGCCTTGTCAGCGCGATCCGCGACCATGCCGAATCGGCTGGCCAGCCGATTGAACGCGTGATCGAAGTGGGGACGGACGATCTGCCCGACGCGCGAATGGCGCGCGGCGTGGATCGCATTCTCGTCATGACCGGAGACGGCACGGTCAGCGCTGTGCATGAGGCGCTGTCCGGCTGGCAGGGCGAGCTTCTGGTCCTGCCCGGCGGAACGATGAACCTCCTTTCCCGCGCTCTCCATGGTGAGGCCAAGCCCCTCGAAATCATGGATGCGGTGCTGGCAGGCAAGGCGAACGCGATAACGATACCCCTTATCACCGTGGGAGAGTTCACGGCGATTTCCGGGTTGTTCGCGGGGCCGACGACTGCGTGGGGCGATGTGCGGGAGCAGCTTCGTCAGGTCGATGTCAAAGCTCTTGTGGAAACCGTTCCCCAGGCCATCGCCGCGACTCTGGGCGAGCAGTGCGTGACTGCGCACGGTGTGCCGGGAGAGTATCCGGCCTTTTATCTTCAGCCGGGCGAAGGCGGCATCACGTTGTTTGGCGTGCGCGCGGAAGGGGCGGGCGATCTGCTCGCCCATGGATGGGCCTGGCTGAAGGGAGACTTTCGCGAGGGGCCGGTGGATCGACTCGGCGTGCATGAAGCGCTGGCCATTGCCGGGAGCGAAGCAGGCGGCACGCTCTCGCTTCTTGTCGATGGCGAGAAATGCGAGACGGCCGATCCCGCGACCTTCTCCGCTGCGCAGTCGGAGATTTGCTTCCTCTCGCTGAATGGCCGCACCGACTGGCCCTGACTGGTCGACACCAAGCCATTGACGATTGCTGCGGCGCACCTAAGCTGCCTCTATGCGCCGCCAAGCCCTCACCCCCATCGCCCTGCTGCTGGCCTTCGCCAGCGCCCAGTCTCTCCATGCCGCGCCTGCGGACCCGGCCGATCCCAATCTGCCGCGTCTCAAGCGCATTCTGGCAAAGACGCCGCTGATCGACGGCCATAACGATTGGCCGATGACGCTGGCCGAGGTTGCGGGTGGCAAGCGATGGACCATGGACCTCAATCGGCTCGATCCGGTTGCCTATGATACGGATATTGCCCGGCTGCGGCAGGGTCTTGTGGGCGGCCAGTTCTGGTCGGTTTACGTCTCGGCCAATCTTCCGCCGCTCGAGCAGGTGAAGACCACGCTGGAGCAGATCGATCTCGTGAAGTCGGTCGTTGCGCGCTACCCGCAGGATTTCGCGCTGGTGCGGACCGCCGCACAGGTCCGTGCCGCGCACAAGGCCGGCAAGATCGCTTCGCTGATGGGCGCGGAGGGCGGCGGGCAGATCGACGAGAGCTTCTCGGTGCTGCGCGCCTATCATGAGTTGGGCGTGGGCTACCTCACGCTGACGCACAGCAAGACGATAAGCTGGGCAGACAGCGCCACGGATGCACCCGCGCATGACGGTCTTACCCCCTTCGGCGTTGCGGTGGTGCATGAGATGAACCGGCTCGGCATGCTGGTGGACCTCAGCCATGTCAGCGAGGCGACGATGCTGGACGCGATCGCGGCGAGCAGGGCGCCTGTGATCTTCTCCCATTCCAGCGCGCGGGGTCAGGCCGATCATCCAAGGAACGTTTCCGATCTGGTGCTGCGCAAAGTGGCAGAGAATGGCGGCGTGGTGATGGTGAATTTCGCGCCCGGCTTCGTCTCGGAACCGCTCCGCCAGTGGACCGCACAGCGTGCGGCGGAAACCGCGCGTAATGCTTCGCTGTTCCTTGGCCAGCCCGACAAGGCGAAGGCCGCGAACGATGCGTGGGCAACCGCCAATCCGGCGCCTAAGGTGACACTCGGCGTCGTCGCCGATCATGTCGATCATATCGCGAAAGTCGCAGGCTACGATCATGTCGGGCTGGGCGGCGATTATGACGGTCTGCCGGCGCTGCCGGAAGGGATGGAAGGCGTTGAGAGCTATCCGCCGCTGCTCCTCGAACTGATGAAGCGTGGCTGGACCGACGCAAACATTGCCAAGCTGGCCGGTGGCAACATATTGCGCGTGATGGAGGCGGCGGAGAAAGTCGCTGAGACAATGAAAGGCGAACCGTGGGCCTCCGGCACGGTCGCCGAACTGGACGGAACGAAGACGCAATGAGCGATGCACATTATACGGGTCATTGTAGCTGCGGCGCTGTGCGTCTGGAGATCGCAGGGGAGCCTGTGGCGATCCGCCAGTGCTGGTGCCGTCAGTGCCAGCGCATTGCGGCGGGAGGGCCAACGAACAACGCGATGTTTCGCACCGAGGATCTGAGCGTCAGCGGAGACCTCGCCGCTTCGCGCTATGTCGCGGCCAGTGGCAACACGCTTTCGCAATGGTTCTGCCCCGGCTGCGGCACGCATATCATGGGCGAAAGCTCGGCCCGGCCGCAGTTCCGCACGGTGCGCATCGGTATTCTCGATCAGTCGGGCGATCTGGCGCCAACGGCCGCAATCTGGACGGACGAGGCGCCGTCATGGGCGGCGATCGATCCCGCGCTGGAGCAGTTCTCGCATCAGCCCCCGCCGCCCGCCCCTGCGCCAGCGGGGTAACGCGGGCGATCAGTCCCGCAGCAGGTCGTTGATGCCCGTCTTGGCGCGGGTGCGCTCGTCCACGCGCTTGACGATGACGGCGCAGGCGAGGCTCGGGCCGGGCGTGCCGTCAGGCAGTGGCTTGCCGGGCAGCGATCCCGGAACGACCACCGAATAAGGCGGCACGTAGCCCGTGAAGATCTCGCCGGTCGTGCGGTCGACGATCTTGCTGGTGGAGGAGATGAACACGCCCATGGAGAGCACGGAGCCCTTGCCGATTCGCACGCCCTCGACCACTTCCGAGCGCGCGCCGATGAAGCAGTCGTCCTCGATCACCACGGGGTCGGCCTGCAGCGGCTCCAGCACGCCGCCGATGCCGACGCCGCCGGAGAGATGAACGTTCTTGCCGATCTGCGCGCAGCTCCCCACCGTCACCCAGGTATCGACCATCGTGCCTTCGTCCACGAAGGCGCCGATGTTGACGAAGCTGGGCATGAGGATGACGTTCTTCGCCACGTGGGCGCCTGCACGAACGATGCTGCCAGGCACGGCGCGGAATCCCGCCGCGCGGAATTCGGCCTCGCCCCATCCGGCGAACTTGCTCGGCACCTTGTCCCACCAGTGACCGGCGCCCGGCCCGCCGTCCACGAGCACATTGTCGTTGAGACGGAAGGAGAGCAGCACGGCTTTCTTGAGCCACTGATTGACTTTCCACCCCCCATTGCCGTCCGGCTCGGCGACACGGCCACGGCCCGAATCGAGCATGGCCAGCGCTTCGTTTACGGCTTCGCGAACCTCCCCCTTCGTGTCGGGGCCGACGTTGGCGCGGTCTTCCCAGGCAGCGTCGATGGTGGCGGAGAGTTGGTCGGTCATTAGGCGTCGTCCTGTCCCAGGATGCGCCGGAGGAACGGCGCGAGGTCGCGCGTCTCATAATCGATATAGCCGCTCTGTGAACCCCGGTCGCCGCCTTCCACGCCATTGTTGTACCAGATGGTGGTGAGGCCCAGCGCCTTGGCGGGCGCTAGATTGCGCGCCATGTCCTCGAAGAATGCGGCGCGCGAGGGTTCGACGCCGTGGTTGTCGATCAGCAGGGCGTAGCCTTGCGGATCGGGCTTGGGACGGAATCCGGCGGCGCGAATATCGTGCACCGCTTCGAAAAGAGGCGTGAGGTCCAGCGCATCGAGCACGCGTGCGGCATAATGCGCGTCGCCGTTGGTGTGGACCAGCCGCCGTCCCGGCAGGGCAGCAAGAGTGCGTATCAGTTCGGGATCGGGCGACAACCGGTCGAGTGGAATGGCGTGTACTTCGTCGAGAAAATGGCCGGGATCGACTCCATGGTTGGCCATCAGCCCAGCCAGGGTTGCGCCATGCTCGTGGTAGAAGCCTTTCTGGATATCCCGCGCTTGGGCGAGGTCGCAGCCGAGCAGCCGGGCGACATAGGCGGTCATCCGCTCCTCGATCAGCTCGAATAGGTCGCAGGATGGCGGATAAAGCGTGTTGTCGAGATCGAAGATCCAGGTGTCGATATGAGCGAAGGCAGGATCGATCGACGCCATGCTCTCGTTGTGGAGAGCAAGTGTCGCCTCGGCAAGCGCCGTATGTGCGAGCTACGGCTCATCCCGCTGGGAAGGGGCTGTTAACCAAAGTCCGCTACTGCCGCTCCATGGGCGAGAAGAGAGGCAGAGCAATTATGCGGCTGACAGCAAGCTCAGGCATGATGGTGATCGCCCTGACGCTGGCGGGCTGTGGTGGCGGCGGAGGCGTATCATCGACCCCCGCTCCATCACCCGGCCAATCGCCATCACCCACTCCGTCACCCACGCCTTCCCCTCCCGCGGCTTCGACGATCAACTACAATACGGCGGAGTATCAGCGCTCCTCGGCGTCCTATCATGGCGCGATCGCGGCCTATCAGGCGGGTGCGAGCGGGGCTGGCATCATGGTCGGCGTGGTGGACAGCGGCGTGTCGGACCCCAATGGCGAGCTTGGCGCCCGGCTGAGCCCGCTGTCCCGCGATTTCGCAGGCAACAGCTCTGCGTCCGACGAGAGCGGACATGGTACTGCGGTTGCGCAGGTCATCGCCGGCGCACGCAATAATCAGCTCAGCATGGGCATGGCGTGGGGCGCATCGGTGCTCGGGCTGCGGGCCGACACGCCGGGCTCCTGCTCCACGAAGACGACCGAAAATACCAGCGGCTGCACGTTCGCAAGCAGCGCGATGGCAAGCGCGGTGGATTATGCCCGGCAGCAGGGCGCACGCGTCATCAACATGTCGCTCGGCGGTGGCGCTGCGGGCGGCTCTCTTGCTCAGGCGGTGAGCAGAGCAACAGCGGCGGGTATCATCATTGTCATTTCTGCCGGTAACGACAAGGAAGCGGCGCCCGATGCGCTGGCGCGTTCCCTCGCCGCGCCCAATGTGTCGCGAGGCCTCGTCATCATCGCAACCTCCGTGGACAATAAGGACGCCCATAGTAGTTTCGCCAATGGCGCGCAGGGCTACGAGCAGACCACCATCTCGGCGCTGGGCGAGCGCGTGCTCTCTTTCGATCACACCGGCGCCCAGCTTCTTTATTCGGGCACGTCCTTTGCGGCGCCGCAGATTGCGGGCGCTGTGGCGCTGATCGCGCAGGCCTTCCCCAATCTCACGCCTGCGGAGGTCGTGCAGCTCATCCTCACGACTGCGCGGGACGCAGGCGCGAGTGGTCCCGATGCCGTGTTCGGGCGCGGAATTCTCGATCTCGCCCGTACCTTCCAGCCCGTGGGCTCTTCCAGCCTCGCGGGCAGCGCCGTGCCGGTCTCCACAAGCGACACATCGACGCTTTCAAGCGCGATGGGCGATGCGAGCAGCGCGACCGGGCAGGCGCTCGGTGCGGTGATGCTGGATGGCTATGGCCGCGCTTTCGGTATCGATCTCGGTTCTAGCTTACGGGTCCGGACGGCCCGGCCTGCGCTTGGCCCGGCGTTCGGCATGCGCACACGTCAGGTGGCGGGAGGCAACGGCGCGCTAAGCATCACTGCGTCGATCGCACCGGGCCGCAATGGGCAAATCACGACGCAGGCGCTCGATCTGACCCGTGCCGACGCGGCGACCGCGCAATTGCTCTCCGCCCGGATCGTCGCTGCGCTCGGGCCGGACACGCGCTTTGCGCTCGGCATCTCGCGGGATACTGGCGCACTGCTGCAGACGGGCACGGATGGCTCGTCGGTCGTTCCCTTTCTGGTGGCGGGCGAGGCGCTGGGCGATCTCGGGCAGGATTTGCGCGCGGATGCTCAGCTCTCCGTCAGTCACCGCCTGTCCAGTGCTCTCACGCTCCACGGCGCAATGACGACAGGCGCTGCCAGCCGGTGGGATCGCCGGGGCCGTGTTACCGACAGCGCGACACTGCGTCCCGCACGCTATCAAAGCGCGGAGGTGGGTATCATAGCGGTTGCCGGCCCTCTGCTCGCCTCGCTTGCCGGCGAAATGGTGAACGAGGAAGGCAGCCTGCTGGGCGCACGTCTCGCGCCGGCATTTGGCGGCCAGTCGGCGCGGAGTATGTTCGCGGAAGTCAGGCTGGCGATCGAGCCCATCGAGGGTTTCACGCTCTCTGGCGGCTGGCGGCGCGGCTGGACCCGCGCCGCAGCGGGTGGCGCTCTCATCAATGGGGGCTTGTTGAAAAGCGAAAGCTGGTCAGCCGACGCCAGTCTGCGCAATGTTCTGGCTATCGGGGATGTCGGCGGACTCCGGTTCTCTGCCCCGCTGCGTGTGACGCACAGCCGTTTCGATCTCACCCTGCCTGTCGCTTATGACTGGCAAAGCGGTCTCGTCGAAACGCGGACGTCCCGGCTGGACCTCTCCCCCACTGGACGTGAGCGCAATGCCGAGCTGGTCTACGGCCTTTCTCTGGCGGGCGGCTGGATCGACGGTCATCTCTACTGGCGGCGCGATGCGGGTAACATCGCCGTCATGCCGGATGATTTCGGATCGGCCCTGCGCTGGACGGTGGGGTTCTAGAGCGCCTGCGTCATCAGCAGAGCAATGCCGCTGATCACAAGCACCATACCCATCCACTCCCGCGTGCTGAGCGTGCCTCCGCTTACATGCCGGTTGAAAAATCCCGCTACAGGCATTTCGATCAGACCGAGCGTGCGAACGTTCGCTGCAGCCGAAAGTGAAAGCGCGACGTTCCACCCAGCGGTCGCCAGCGCGCCCAGAAATCCGGCGGTGAGGCTCTGCCGCCAGATGCGCAGCGAGCCGACGAAGGCAGGGCGATCGAACGGAGCGAGATACAGCCCCAGCACCAGCGTTTGTACGGCCATCACCACGGCAAGCACGGTGAGAGCCCGCATGAAAAACCCGCCGCCCTCCATGGAGACGATTGCGCCGCGCAACGCGACAGACGCGAGGCCGAAGAAAGCGCCCGCGCCGATGCCAAATGCCATGGGCCGGCCCTCACGCAGCAAGTCCCGCCAGCTGCGCGGATCGACCGAGACGACGAGGATGCCGATCGTCGCAATGACGATCCCGGTCCAGGCCAGCAGCGTCAGCTGGTCGCCCAGCAGCAACACACCGAACAGCGCCACGAGAATCGGCTCGGACTTGATATAGGCATAGGCCACGCCAAAGGCGCGCTGTGCCATCGCGACCAGCATCAGCGCCGTAGCAGCGATCTGGGTGAGAGCGCCGAGCAGCGCGTAGCTCCATGCTTCAGCGGTGAAGTGCGGCAGGGGACCTCCCAGCAGCGCCCATGCCACCAGCCAGAAGAGACAGGCGAAGGGCAGCCCGAACACGAACCGCACCTGCGTCGCGCCGAGCGTGCCGATCTGGCTTCGGAGGTTCGCCTGCAGGCCGTTACGCGCCACCTGCGCCGCCGCCGCAAGGAGCGTCGCGGGGATCCACCAGAGCACGACTCGTCAGTCCTCGTCGAACAGGCCGGCGAGCTGCTCGACCATCGTGCCGCCGAGCTGCTCGGCATCCATGATGGTGACGGCGCGGCGATAATAGCGCGTCACGTCATGGCCGATGCCGATGGCGACGAGCTGGACGGGAGACCGCGTTTCGATCCACTCGATTACTTGCCGCAGATGGCGCTCGAGATAGGTTCCACTGTTGACCGAAAGCGTCGAATCGTCGACCGGCGCTCCATCTGAGATGACCATGAGGATGCGCCGCTCTTCCCGCCGCGCAATGAGGCGGCCATGTGCCCAGAGCAGCGCTTCGCCGTCGATATTCTCCTTGAGCAGCCCCTCGCGCATCATGAGGCCCAGATTGGTGCGAGCGCGGCGCCAGGGCTCGTCGGCCTGCTTGTAGATGATGTGGCGCAGGTCGTTGAGGCGCCCGGGCGTCGCCGGTCGGCCGGCGGCGAGCCAGTCCTCGCGGGAAAGCCCGCCTTTCCACGCCCGCGTGGTGAAGCCCAGTATTTCGGTTTTGACCCCGCAGCGCTCCAGCGTGCGCGCCATGATGTCGGCGCTGATCGCGGCGATGCCGATCGGCCGGCCGCGCATCGAACCGCTATTGTCGATGAGCAGGGTCACCACCGTGTCGCGGAATTCCGTGTCGCGCTCAGTCTTGTAGGAGAGGGACTGGCCGGGGCTGACGACCACGCGCGCCAGCCGCGCGGCGTCGAGCAGGCCTTCTTCCTGATCGAAGTCCCAGCTGCGCAGCTGCTGCGCCATCAGGCGGCGCTGGAGCCGGTTCGCGAGCTTGGTGACGACGCCCTGAAAATGGGCGAGTTGCTGGTCGAGGAAGCCGCGCAGCCGGGTCAGTTCGTTGGCGTCGCACAGGTCGCCGGCCGCAACGATCTCGTCGTGGGCCGTTGTGAAGGCGCGATAGTTGAAGTCCGGGGGAAGATCCGACCAGGGCCGGTTGGGGCGGACAGGCAGCATGCCTTCCTCCGTGCCGTCACCAGCCTCGTCATCGCCGTCTCCGTCGACTTCCTCGTCGATTTCCTGCTCGTCTTCGCTACCGTCGTTCTCGCCCTCCTCCCGGTCGCGGGCCTCGGCGCGGGCGTCGCTGTCTCCCTCGGGCTCGGGGGTGTCATCCTCCCCGCCCTCGTCCTGTTCGTCCTGTTGCTCGCTTTCTTCCTCATCGGGCGCGGGTTGTTCGTTCTGCGGTTCGGCTGCGACAAGGTCGAGATGCTGGAGCAGGTTTCGGGTTAGCTGCTGGAAGGCGCGCTGGTCGTCGAGCGCAAGACCCAGCGCGTCGAGATCGCCCCCTGCCTTCTCTTCGATCCAGTCGCGCACGAGGTCCACGCCCGCGCGCGCGGCCTCTGGCGGGGGAGTGCCCGTCAGCCGTTCGCGCACCAGCAGGGAAAGCGCCGTCGCGAGCGGCACTTCGTCAGCCTTGCGTGCATGGAGGAGCGGATCGGTGGCGAGACGCAGGTCGAGCGCGGCTGCCAGATTGGCCCGCATGCCCGCCATGGCGCGTGCGCCGATCGCCTCGACACGGGCCTGTTCGATCGCGTCATAGGCTGCGCGCGCGATCGGCTCGGCGGGCGCGACCGCGCCGTGCAGCCTGGCGTCGTGATGACGCAGGCGCAGGGCGAAGGAGTCGGCATATCCGCGGGCAAGGGCAATCTGGCCGGGCGGAAGCGTGCGTCCCGGCGCCGGTACTTTCAGGCTCTTGCCGGTCGCGTGAGGCATGTCCGCCGTGAAGCCCAGCTCCACCTCGGCGTCCCGCGCGATCGCGCGGGCCGTCCCGGTCAGCACATCCTTGAAAGCGTCGAGAGGCGAGCGATCGGCCATGGCACCGGGGCTGGGGGAGGCACCGGCTCATGTCAAGCCGGGACGGGTCTCAGACGTAAGGAATCGCGATCGTCTCGATCTCGGTCTTCACTTCGCTCATCAGCTTGTGGACCGGGCATTTCGCCGCCACCTCGATGAGCTTGGCATGCTCCTGCGCGGAGAGATCGCCGCCGATCGCGATCCGCGTCGTAAGCCTGTAGACGCCATCGCGTTCGTGGGCAGCGTCGCGTTGCACGCCGACATGAATGTCATCGAGCGCAATGCCCTTGCGCTGGGCGTACCAGAGCATCGTCATGGCCTTGCACGCGCCAAGCGCGGCATCATAGAGGTCATGCGGGTCAGGCCCGGCGTCCTCGCCATCGGGCAGGGACATGTCGGCCACCAGCTCATGCGCGCGGATTGTGATCCGGTGAGCCGTGCCGTCCGACGCGATCCGCTCGACGACGATCATGCGTTTCGGCCGACGATACTCTCGGGCAGATCCTTGCCGAAGACACGCTGATAATATTCCGCCACCAGCGGCCTCTCGGCCTCGTCGCACTTGTTGAGGAAGGAGAGGCGGAAAGCGAAGCCGACATCCTTGAAGATGAGCGCGTTTTGCGCCCACGAGATGACCGTGCGTGGGCTCATCACTGTCGAGATGTCGCCGTTGATGAAGCCCTGGCGGGAAAGCTCCGCCACCTTGATCATGTTCTCCACTTCCTTGCGACCGCCCTCATGGTCATACTCGCCGGACTTGGCGAGGACGATCTGGGCCTCCGTGGCGGCCGGCAGATAGTTGAGCGTCACCACCAGATTCCAGCGGTCCATCTGGCCTTGGTTGATCTGCTGGGTGCCATGATAGAGCCCGGTCGTGTCGCCGAGGCCCACGGTGTTCGCGGTCGCAAACAGGCGGAAATAGGGATTGGGCCGGATCACGCGGTTCTGGTCGAGCAGGGTCATCTTGCCGTCCGTCTCCAGCACGCGCTGGATAACGAACATCACGTCCGGCCGGCCGGCGTCATACTCGTCGAAGACGAGCGCGACCGGACGTTGCAGCGCCCAGGGCAGCAGCCCTTCCTTGAACTCGGTGACCTGCTGGCCGTCCTTGAGCACGATCGCGTCGCGCCCGACCAGGTCGATACGGCTGATATGCGCGTCGAGGTTGATGCGGATGCACGGCCAGTTGAGGCGCGCGGCGATCTGCTCGATATGTGTGGACTTGCCGGTGCCGTGATAGCCCTGCACCATCACGCGCCGGTTGAAGGCGAAGCCGGCCAGAATCGCCAGCGTGGTGTCGGGATCGAACACATAGGCCGGGTCGAGGTCCGGCACGCGCTCGTCCGCTTCGCTGAAGGCGGGCACTTCCATGTCGATGTCGACGCCGAAGAGGTCGCGCGCGCTCACCTTGCGGTCGGGCGCGTCCATCAGCGTCTCGCTGCGCATATCGGGCTGGGCGTTGGGGATGTCGGTCATGTCGTCGCGTCTCCGGGCACCTTGGAGTCCCTCAACCGAAGGGGGCAAGCGCCTGTCGATAGAGCGGGTATCGGGGCTGTCTACCCCTTTCTGCATGGGTCAGGCTGCCCAGGCGGCGAGATTCTCCTCCTGCCCGATGAGCGCGAGGCCATGGGCGATCGACGTCAGTTCACCACCGCTTGCGATGCGTCCGGATGTGAAGCGGCGCTCGAAAATCGTGCGAATCGCCGGAATGAGCGAAGAGCCGCCGGTGAGGAACACGCGGTCGATCCGGTCGGCGGTCATGGCGGCGTCGGCAAGGGCGCGGTCCACCGTTTCTTCGATGCGGGCGATGTCCGGTGCGATCCAGCGCTCGAAATCTGCGCGTTTGACCTCGGCTTCGATCAGCATGTCGCCTGCTTCGAAGCGGAACTGCGCCGTCTCTGCGTCAGACAAGGCGCGCTTCAGCGTGCCGACCGAATCATAGAGTCGATAGCCCAGTTCCTGCTCGATGACGCGGATCATCCGGCCGATCGCGTCGGGATCATGGGCTGCGCGCTGGAGGCGGTGCAATTCCTCCAGGGTGCGACGGTTACGCATCAGCGCAAGGCGCGACCAATCCGCGAAATCGGCGAAATAGCTGCGCGGGATTTCCAGCGCCTTGCCGAGCGAGTCATATGTGCCGCCCTTGCCCAGCATCGGCAGCACGAGATGATCGACAATGCGATAGTCGAACCGGTCGCCTGCGATGCCGATGCCTGCTGATCCGAGCGGTTCGCACCGGCGCGTTGCGGTGGGGGCGGCGATCCGCACGATGGAGAAGTCGCTGGTGCCGCCGCCAAAGTCCGCGACGAGGATGGTCGCGGGTTCGGTCAGTCGGCTGGCATAGCTGAAGGCCGCGCCGAGGGGCTCATAGACATAATGAATGCTGGCACCGAAGTCCTGGAACATGGCGTCATAGCGCCGCCGAGCCAGAGCTTCGTCGGGCCTCGACCCGGCATATCGCACCGGGCGGCCGACCACGATTCGCTCTGGCCGCTTGTCGAGCGTGCCGCCGGCATGGGCGATCAGGCGGTTGAGGAAGGTCTGGCCGAGCGCCTCGAAGCTCATCCGCTTCTCGAAGACGCTGGCGGTCTCGAACAACGGGCTGGCGGCGACTGACTTGAAGGACTGGATGAAACGCGCGCCTTCGGGATAGCCGAGATATTCGGCGATCGCCCACGGCCCGGCTTCATGCGCGATGCCACCGGGCACATCGTCATGCCAGAAGCAGAGGGCGGAGCGAAACACAGCGCCCGTCGCCCTGTCGCCGGCAAAGTCGACGAGACGTGACTGCTGCTCGTGAGCGAGCGCCACGACGCTGTTAGTGGTGCCGAAATCAAGGCCCAGCGACTCGGGCATACCGGTCACGGCAACATCTGACATGGGGTGATACTCCGGCCGCGGGGCCGGGCGCTATGGCAGCGCGGGCGACCAGCGGCAAGGCCGGAACCTCACCTCAGGCGAAGGCGGGGGCCTTGCGGAGATGGGCATAGGCAGCGAGCACATCCTGCAGGGCGTGCTCATGGCCCCGGTCGCCCCCATTGTGGTCGGGATGATAGCGGCGCACCAGTTCAGTGTAGCGGGTGCGCAGACTCTTGCGGTCTGCATCGGCAGAGAGGCCGAGCGTGCCAAGCGCCTTGCGGTCCTCGACGGAAAGCGGCTTGCCGTCCGCGCGAGGGCGCTCGGCTTCCATGCGTGCCCGGAAGCGCGCGCCGATCGCGTCGAGCGGATCGGTAAAGTCGGCCCAGCGCGGGGGCGGCGTGCCTGTAGCGGCATTGGCGGAGAATGCCCGCGTCTCACGCTCCCACCCTGCATAAGGGCGCTGCGCCGCTTCGATCTCTTCGGCGTCCATACCCCGGAAGAAGTTATATTGCTGGTTGAAGCTGCGGATGTGCTCCAGGCAGAACCAGCGCCATTGCGGCGGTCCATCGGCCGCGCGGCGCAGCTGCTCGGGCGGCGCGCGGAACTCGCCCGGCTCCGTGCATCCTTCTGTGGTGCAGATGTGCGGCTCGCCCTCGACCCGCCCGTGAAACCGGCCGGATGAGCGCGTCTCGCCCCTTGATGCCCTGTCCTTCGTCAATCCCTATTCCTGAAACTGATATGGGGCAGCGGGCTGTCGCGTCCCGCCGATCCGCCTATATAGGGAGAATGATGAACCATTCACTAGGCCCGGTGGGGCAGGACATTCAGGCGCGGCTGGAAGCGGCCCTTTCTCCAGACTATCTGGCAGTCATCGATGACAGCGAAAAGCATCGCGGTCATGCCGGTCATGATGCGCGCGGGGAAAGTCACTTCACCGTGGAGATCGTCGCGGCCGCGTTCGCCGGCCAGTCCCGTGTCGCGCGCCAGCGCGCTGTCAATGCTGCGCTGGGCGATCTGCTGGTCGAGCGCGTCCATGCCCTTGCGATCAAGGCGCGGGCGCCGGGGGAATGACGGCAGTTGCCTCGCCCGAGCCTGTGCGCGCTTTGCGTCCGGCTGCGCGGTTGCTCGTTACCGACCCCGCCGGGCGACTGCTCATGTTCCGGTTCACGCCTGCCGATCGGCCGCCCTTCTGGTGCACGCCGGGCGGCGCGCTCGATCCGGGTGAGAGCTATGCGGCGGCGGCACGGCGTGAACTGCTGGAAGAAACGGGGATCAACGCTGATCCCGGTGCCGAAATCGCGGTGCGGCATGTCCAGTTCGTCACCCTTCTGGGCGTGCCGGTGGATGCGGAAGAGCGCTATTACCATGTCCGCGCCGGCAGTGCGGCGATCGACACCGCGCGTCATACCGATCTCGAACGAGCCGTAATGCTCACGCATCGCTGGTTTAAACCCGACGAACTGGTCCGGCTTGAGGAGGCCTGGTTCCCGGAGGATCTTGCCGAATTGTGGCAGCAGGTGCTGACGGCGCCAGCCTGATGCGCATTGCTGTCCTCTCCGATATTCACGGCAATCTCCCGGCGCTGGAGGCGGTGCTTGCCGATATCGAGAGGCATGGCGTCGATCAGATCGTCAATCTGGGGGACAGTCTTTCGGGACCGCTCTGGCCGGCCGAAACCGCCGCGCGCCTGATCGCGCTCGATCTCCCGACGATCGCGGGCAATCACGAGCGCCAGCTGCTCACCGAGGCGCGCGAAACGATGTGCGAATCGGATCGGTTCGCGGCCGAGCGGCTGGACGATGCCGCGTGGCGTTGGCTGGCCAGCCTGCCGCCGACGCGCGATCTCCCGCCGGATGCACTGATGGTGCATGGCACGCCGGACAGCGATCTGGATGGTTTTCTCGAGACGGTGACGCCCACCGGTGCGCGGCCCGCGACCATTGCCGAAGTGGTGGAGCGCACCAGCGGCAGCGACGCGGCTCTCATTCTGTGCGGTCATACCCATATGCCGCGGATCGTCGCTTTGGCGGATGGGCCTCTCTTCGTGAATCCGGGCAGTGTCGGCCTGCCAGCCTATCGGGCTGACTGGCCGCATCCGCATGTCATGGAAACGGGATCGCCACACGCCCGCTATGCGCTCGTGACGCGGTACGAGGGGGGCTGGTACGCGGAGCTTCGCCGTGTCGGCTATGACTGGAGACGCGCCGCTGCCAAGGCGGATGCAGAGGGCCGGTCGGACTGGTCCGGGCCGCTGCGCACTGGTTTCGCCTGAGGCCGTCGCTGGCGCCCTTCATGGTAGGGGCCTGTTAACCACATCTCGTTACGTCCCTTCCGCAAAGCTGGCCGCGACGCGCGCGATCCGGCCGAAGGGGGAAAATCCATGTGGAATGAAGGCTATGTCTCCGAGATCGACTATGTGTTCGGCTATTTCCCGGAGATGTCCCCGGCGCGGCTGAAGCTGGCGCTGCTTTCGCGCGGCGTCGGGCACACTGTCTCCACTTCGCCCAGCTATCTTGAGTTGGGTTTCGGTCAGGGGCTTTCGCTGGCGATCAACGCGACGACGGCGTCCGGCGACTATTACGGCACGGATTTCAATCCGAGTCAGGCCGGCAACGCAATGCGGTTCGCGCAGGCGAGCGGCAAGCCCGTCCACATTTTCGATGACAGCTTCGAAGCCTTTGCGGCGCGTGACGATCTTCCCGCCTTCGATGTGATCGCGCTTCATGGCATCTGGTCATGGGTTTCGGACAAAGGGCGTGAGGCGATCCTGAAGATCGTCGATGAACGGCTGAAGCCCGGCGGCATGCTCTATATGAGCTACAATGTCGTGCCGGGCTGGTCGCCCCTCATGCCGCTGCGCCACCTCCTTTGGGAGCATCATCAGCGTGCCGGATCAGGCGGTGTAGTCAGCCGCATGGACGCGGCGCTCGCCTTCGTCGATCAGGTGCGAAACATGGGCACTGGCTATTTCGGCGCGCAGCCCGGCGCGTCCGGCTGGCTCGATGTCATGAAGGGGCAGGACCGCAACTATCTGGCGCATGAGTATTTCAATGCGCAGTGGCGGCCGGAGAGCTTTGCCGATGTGAGCGACAGGCTAGCCGGCGTGAAACTGACTTACGGCGCGTCGGCAAACATCCTGGAGAATATTGCCGAGCGTTATCTGCCACCCGAGATGACCGCGATGCTCGCTACGGTCGAAGATCCGACCCTGCGCGAGCTCACCAAGGATTTCCTCGTCAATCGCAAGTTCCGCACGGATGTCTTCGTGAAGGGCGCGCGCGCGCTCACTGCAAACGAGGTATCCGACACCATGTGTACGGCAAGCTTCGTGCGGACCGGGCTTATCGAAACACTCCCCTCTTCGCTCAACTTCAGCTTTGGTGAGGTGCCCTTACGGACGGACATCTTCGAACCGATCGCGCGCTTCATGGAGGAAGCGGAGGGTGGCGTCGCCAGCTTCGTCGAATTGTGCAGCGTCGCGAAGCAAACGGATATGCATGCCGATCAGCTCATCGAGGCGCTGATGGCGCTGGTGGGCACGGGCTACCTCGCCCTCGCGACCGATTCGGACACGATTGCGGAAGATTACTTCGCGTCGCTCCGGTTCAACCGCGAGATGTGCCGGCAGGCCCGCTATAGCGGTCAGGCGCAGTATCTCGCCGCACCGGGCATCGGCGCCGGCATCAAGGTCGGCCGGCTGGAACTCATCGCCCTCCATGCGCTGGCGAGCGGATTTGAGGACGTGGCCGAATATATGCTCGAAACCCTGCAGGGTCAGCACGAGACGGTGCAGATCAACGGCGCCCCCGCCGGCAGCGATCAGGAAGCGCTGGAGCACCTGCGTCTCATTGCAGAAGGCGTGCAGGCCGAACTTCTGCCCAAGCTCGAGCGGCTGGGGGCAGTGGCGACATGTGACGGCAATCCCTTCGCCGTGCCGACCATCGAGCTGGCTGCGAGCGATCCCGCACTCTCTGGGCTTATCGACAATGGCGGGGCTTTGCCGATGACCGCCTGAGCGCGTCTGGCCGGCTTCGTGCCGGCCCGCCGTTCAGATTTCCATGTTTCCGAGCTTGCGAATGAACCCGATCAGGCCCGTCTGTCGGCTGCGCTTCAGCCGCTCGGCCTGCAGGATCGTGCGCACCTTGGTGAAGCAGCTGTCCGCGTCGTCATTGACGAGCACATAGTCATAGCCGTCCCAGTGGGCGATCTCGCCCTGCGCACGGGCCATGCGCCGGTCGATCACGTCATCGGCGTCCGTCGCCCGGCCGCGCAGTCGCCGCTCCAGCTCGATCATCGAGGGCGGCAGAATGAACACGCGCACCACGTCTCCACCGGCAATCTGGTGAAGCTGCTGGGCGCCCTGCCAGTCGATATCGAAAAGGACGTCCCGGCCTTCGCTCAGCATTTCCTCTACGGCCGCCCGCGGCGTGCCGTAGCGGTGATCGAAGACATGCGCCCATTCCAGGAACTGATTGTCCGAAACCATGTCCTTGAAGGTCGCGAGATCGACGAAGTGATAGTCCTTGCCGTCCACTTCGCCGGGGCGCGGCGAGCGCGTGGTCGCGGAGACGGACATTTCCAGCGAGGGATCGTCAGCGAGCAGCTTGCGCGCGATCGTCGATTTGCCTGCGCCGGAAGGCGAGGACAGGACGAAGAGGACGCCGCGCCGTCGCAGACCATGCGGATCGGCCTCGGTGCTCGATCGACGCCGGGGCGCCGCGGCGATGCTGTCTTGGATTTTGCTCGTCATCGGAATTTGCCCTAGTGACGCGGTGCAGGGGCGGCGTCAACGGGGGTGTGGATGGCAGGGGGCGGGCATAGTCTCGATATGAGGAAGGCGATGGCCTTCGCAGTCGCTGCCGGGCTGTTAATTGCGACCATCGCGGTGCTTTATGCCATGGGCCGGGTGCCGATCTGCACGTGCGGTGCGGTGCGCCTGTGGGGGGGCGGCGTGAACACGCCCGACAACAGCCAGCAGATCGCGGACTGGTACAGCTTCAGCCACATCATTCACGGGATGATCTTCTATGCGGCGCTGCACTGGCTGCTGCCGCGCGCATCCGTCCCGTGGCGCCTCACCATCGCGGTGGCGATCGAGTGCGGATGGGAAATTCTGGAAAATTCGCCGATCATCATCGATCGCTACCGCGCCGCCACCATCGCCATTGGCTATACGGGCGACTCCATTCTCAACAGCGTGAGCGATGTGCTGATGATGGCGCTGGGCTTCCTCATCGCCTTTCGTCTGCCCTGGCGATGGACCCTCGCCCTCGCGATCCTTTTCGAGATCGGCACGCTCATCATCATCCGGGACAATCTGGCGCTCAACATTCTCATGCTGGTCTCACCGATCGACGCGATCAGGGAGTGGCAGGCCGCTCTTTGATCCGGCCGCGCCCGCGCAGGCTGGTCGTGCTCCGCCGCTGATCGGTGAGCAGCTTCGGCTGCCTCTTCTGGTCGATTTCGTGTCGTGCCTTGTAGAGCTTGCGCGCAAGATAGGCGCCGGTCACGAGCATCGCGCCCATGGGGTAGCGCATGATGAGCCGTTTGGCGCCCACGCCGGCGGCAAGGCCCAGCACGCCCTTATTGCCCGTTGCAGCCGCCACGCGCGCCACGATCATGGTCGCGCCCAGCTGGGACGCTTTTCTGAGCAGGCTCGGCTTTTTGGGCGGGCGGACGACGACTGGCGGCTCCGCGGTTTTGACTCTCTTCGGCATGGCGGTCCCCTTTTGTCCTGGCCCTTCTTCCACAATGTATCGGGAGACAGCCGGTTCCCCCGCAGGGCGTGCGATCAGACCATATTCTCCGGCCGCACCAGCCGATCGAACGTCGGGCCGTCCACCAGACCGAGCGCCAGCCCTGCTTCTCTCAGCGTCAGGCCTTGCGCATGCGCATGCTTGGCGATCTTGGCGGCATTGTCGTAGCCGATCTCGGGTGCGAGCGCAGTCACCAGCATCAGCGAGCGGTCGACCAGCTCGGCGATGCGTGTCTCATTGGCCTTGAGCCCGTCGACACAGCGCTCCGCGAAGCTCTCCATGCCCACACTCAGCAAGTGGATGGAGCGGAGCACATTGGCGCCGATCAGCGGCATGAAGACATTGAGTTCGAAGTGGCCCTGCATCCCGCCCACTGTCACGGCCTGGGTGTTGCCGATCACCTGAGCGGCGACCATCGTCAGCGATTCGCACTGGGTTGGGTTGACCTTGCCCGGCATGATCGAGCTTCCCGGCTCGTTTGCAGGCAAGTCCAGCTCGCCGAGGCCAGAGCGCGGCCCCGAGCCAAGAAAGCGGATATCGTTGGCGATCTTGGTGAGCGAAACCGCCAGCGTGCTCAGCGCGCCCGAGAAAAAGACGAGGCCGTCCTTGGCGGCGAGCTGCTCGAACTTGTTGGGCGCGTCCTCGAATGCCGTCCCGGTTATGGTGCTGATCGCGGCGACCATGTCCGGCGCCCAGCCCTCCGGCGCATTCAGACCCGTGCCGACCGCCGTGCCGCCAATGGCCAGCTTGCGGATGTTGCCGTTCAGCGCGCCTTCGATCCGCGCTTTCGCGCTGATGAGTTGCGCGGCGTAGCCGGAAAACTCCTGCCCCAGCGTCAGCGGCGTCGCGTCCTGCGTATGAGTGCGGCCGATCTTGACGATGCCTTCCCATGCCAGGGCCTTCGCCATCAGCGCGCCGGCCAGCTTTTCGAGCGCGGGCAGCAGCTGATCGCGGGTCGCCAGCACCGTGGCGACATGCAGCGCCGTGGGGAAGCTGTCGTTGGACGACTGGCTCATGTTCACATGATCGTTTGGGTGGACCGGCGCCTTGCCGCCGCGCGTGCCGGCCAGCTGTTCGTTGGCGTAGCCTGCGATCACCTCGTTCACATTCATGTTGGTCTGGGTGCCGCTGCCGGTCTGCCAGATCACCAGCGGAAACTGATCGTCAAGGTCGCCGGAGACGATCTTCTGCGCTGCCGCCTCGATAGCGTCCGCGATGCCCGCATCCAGCCCGTGCCGCCGGTTCACGCGCGCGGCTGCCTGCTTCACAATCGCCTGCGCATGAACAATGCCGATCGGCATGCGCTCGGTCGCACCGAAGGGGAAATTCTCGATCGAGCGCTGGGTCTGCGCGCCCCAATAGGCGTCGGCGGGAACGTCGATCGGCCCGATGCTGTCGGTTTCGGTGCGCGTTGCGGTCATGGATACAGGTCGCCTTCCTGGAAATGACGTTCGGGCGAAATGGCCGGCGCTATTTCTTCTTGCCGAAATCTACCGTCACGACGTTCGAGCTATCTTCCTGCACGGCGCGGGGCTCGTCATTCTCCGCTGCCTCATGCGGCTCCGGCTCGTCGCTGCCCGCCACCTGGAACTGGAGCGCGAAGTTCACGGCCGGATCGACGAAGGCGCTGATCGCGGCGAAGGGGATGACGAGATGGGCGGGCACCTGATTGAAGGTGAGGCCCACTTCGAAGACGTCGTCGCCGACCTTGAGATCCCAGAACTTGTGCTGGATGACGATCGTCATCTCGTCCGGGAAACGCTCGACGAGGTGTCGGGGGATCGAGACACCCGGCGCCTGCGTCTTGAACGTGATATAGAAATGATGGGCGCCCGGCAGATGGCTGCCGCTCGCCTGCACTTCGCCGAGCACGCGGCCAACGACGGCGCGCAGGGCCTCCTGAACGATCTCGTCGTAAGGAATCAGGCTGTCAGGTGTTTCTTCCACGGGGCACAGTCCTAGCGATGGCGACCATCGGGTCAAGCGCGCAGCGTGCAATAGCGGGGCGGAAATCGCGCGGCGGGCAGTGATTTCCCGCATTGCCTTGCCCGGCTCCGCCGTTATAGCGCGGCGTCATGCGTATCGGGGAAATCAGCAGGAAGACGGGCGAGACCGCGATCGACGTTCGCGTCAACCTCGACGGGACGGGCGCCTATGACATCGCGACCGGCATCGGCTTTTTCGATCATATGCTGGAGCAGCTCTCGCGCCATTCCCTCATCGATCTTCAGGTGAAGGCCGTGGGCGATCTGCATGTCGATCAGCACCACACCACCGAGGATGTGGGCATCGCGATCGGCGAGGCGCTGGCCAAGGCGCTCGGCGACAAGCGCGGCATTGCCCGCTATGGCGAGGCGCACGCGCCGATGGACGAGACGCTGACCCGCGTGGCGCTGGATATTTCCGGCCGGCCCTATCTCGTGTGGAACGTGGCGCTCACCACCACCCGCCTTGGCGAGTGGGACACGGAGATGATCGAGCACTGGTTCCACAGTTTCGCGCAGAGCGCGGGGCTGACCCTGCATGTCGAGATGCTCTACGGCTCCAACAACCATCATATTGTCGAGAGCTGCTACAAGGCGCTGGCCCGCGCGCTGCGTCAGGCAGTCGAGATCGACCCGCGCAAGAGCGACGCCATCCCCTCCACCAAGGGTCTGCTCTGAGCGACCCCGTCCTATCGAAAGGCCGCCGATGTTCATCGTTTCGCTGACCTACACGGCTCCGCTCGACGTGCTCGACAGCCATCTTCCCGCCCATGTCGCATGGCTGGATGAAAGTCTGGCGCAGGGCTGGCTGCTGCTGGCGGGCCGCAAGGTGCCGCGCACCGGCGGCATCCTCATCGCGCGCGGCGAACGCGAGGAGGTCGAACGCCTCGTCGCCAACGATCCGTTCGTGCTGAACGGCGTCGCCACGACGGAGCTGATCGAGTTCCAGCCGAGCCGCGTCTCTCCGGACGTGACGCTCGGCAGCCTTTTGGGATGATCGCCCTTATTGATTATGGCGCGGGCAATCTCCGCTCCGTGCACAATGCGCTGCACGCGGCGGGAGCAACCGATGTGATCGTGACCGCCGATCCGGAGGTGGTGGCGAAGGCCGATCGCGTCGTCCTGCCCGGCGTGGGCGCGTTTCGCGCCTGCATTGAGCCGCTGCGCGCCATTTCCGGTATGGAAGCGGCCATGCGCGAGGCCGTGTTCACGCATGGTCGCCCGTTCCTTGGCATTTGCGTGGGGATGCAACTGCTCGCGGACGCGGGCGAAGAGTTCGGCCGGCATGAGGGGCTGGGCTGGATCGGCGGGACGGTGCGCCGCATCGAGCCGACCGACGACACGATCAAGGTGCCGCACATGGGCTGGAACGACGTGGTGCCGGCGCGCGCGCGCGCGCTGGTCGAGCCGGGCGAAGCCTATTTCCTGCACAGCTATCATTTCGAGGTGGCGGACGCGGACGATGTCGTCGCGACGACATATCATGGCGCACCGCTCACGGCTGCCGTGGGTCGCGACACGATTCTGGGCGTCCAGTTCCACCCGGAGAAAAGCCAGGCCTATGGCCTTGCCACCCTTGCCCGCTTCCTTGCCTGGAAGCCCTGAAGAGACCGATCTGCCATGACCGATACGCCATCTTTCATCGTCTTCCCCGCCATCGATCTCAAGGGCGGGCAGGTCGTGCGTCTGGCGGAGGGCGATATGGACCGGGCAACCGTCTATGGCGACGATCCCGCCGCACAGGCGATGCTGTTCGCGCAGGCCGGATCGGGTTTCCTTCACGTCGTGGATCTCGATGGCGCCTTCGCCGGGCGGGCCGTGAATGAGGCCGCAGTGGAGAGCATCGTCTCCGCTTTTCCGGGCCATGTGCAGCTGGGCGGCGGTATTCGCGAGCCGGAGGCGGTGAAGCGCTGGATCGACCTCGGCGTTTCGCGCGTCGTGATCGGCACCGCCGCACTCAAGAATCCGCAGTTCGTTCGCGATATGGCCGCCGAATATCCCGGCGGAATCGTCGTGGCGGTGGACGCGCGCGATGGCTTCGTGGCGACCGAGGGATGGGCGGAGAAGAGCGACATGCCGGTCGTCGATCTCGCCCGCCGGTTCGAGGATGCGGGCGTCGCCAGCCTGCTTTTCACGGATGTCGGGCGTGACGGTCTTCTCAAGGGCTGCAATGTGGAAGCGACGGTGGATCTCGCTCGTGCGACCGATATTCCGGTTATCGCCAGCGGCGGGGTCGCCGGTATTGCCGATATCCGCCTGCTCAGCCTCCATGCGCAGGAGGGCGTCGAGGGCGTCATCACGGGCCGGGCGCTTTATGACGGGCGTCTGGATCTCGCGACTGCCATCGCGGTCGCGCGCGCAGCCTGAGGCTGCGTCTTAGTCCGCCGCGCTGCTGCCGCTCTTGCCCTTGAGCGCGGCAAGCGCCGCGAACGGGCCAGCTTCGTCTTCACTCAGCACGCCCATCGCCTTCAGGCGGCTTTCGGCATCCGGCGCTCGGGGATAGGGATCGAGGCCGAGCGCAAGGCTTTGCGCGACCGCCTCGCCAATATCGATTTTGTCATCCTCGAGCGGCAGCACGTCGCAGTCCTCGTCGGAGAGATCGATTTCCTCCTCCGCCGAGTCGGTGTTCGTGCCGTCGCGCACGAAGAGCAGCGCGAAGGGCAGCTCCAGCGACGCAGGCACCGGCGCGCCGGTCGCGACGCAGGACTGCGCGAGCTCGGCTTGCAGGGTTCCGCTCACGCGATAGCCCAGCACTTCGGGCGTCACGTGCAGAGTCGCTTCAAGCCGGTCGAGAGAAACGAGAGCGAAGCGCCGGGCGAGCGCCGCGCGCTCTGCTTCGTCGGCCGCGACATGGCGCTCACGGCGACCGTCACCCACTTCGTTCAGACGAATGATGCGAGAGAATTCGGGTAGGGTGTCCGCCACGGCCTCAGCCCACTTCGCCAGTGAGCAGCGCGTCCAGCGGGCGGGCCGCAACGCGCGCGTGGAGGCCGCGCAGATGCGCGTCGGTGTGGGCGAGAGCCTGCGGTTTCGGCGGTTCTCCGCGATAGAGGTTGCGCACCAGCGCCTCTCCCAGCGCTCCGGGCTCCGCCTCGGGCGCGAGGGCTGCGCGATAGGCGGCAAGGCGTCCGCCCAGTGCGCTCATCATCCGGCCCACCTGCTTGCCGACCACCAGATCGCCAAAGCCGATCTGGCGGATCTGTCCGTCCATATCCTCGATGAAGATCTCGGTGAGCTGCACGCTCTCCACGCGTGCGTCCAGCGCGTCGAGCCGCATCAGCGCAATGGCGACCGTCGCCGCCAGCATGTCGAACCGCCCGTCGATCGTGTCAGGCACCGCCCCCTCTTCGTACCAATGCGGCTGCCGTGCCTGCGCGACGAGCGCCGCATAGAGCGGGCGCAGCGCGGCGCGATCGTCCTTGCGCGGAAAGAGGGCGGAGAGGATGTTCATCTGTCGTTCGGCCTGTGGAATCTATCGACTTTGCATGAAGAGCGGGCGGAAACATGCTCGTGCGCTTGCCCGCGGGCAGGTGATTGCATATTGATTGGCGCGCGCGGCAATGCAATGGCCACGCCGCTCAGCCATGTCGGCGTTTATTCAGGAGATGTCCATGCCCTCGATCCGCAGCCGGCCATTGATGGTCGCAAGCGCGGCATGCCTGCTCCTCCTCGCCGGGGGCTGTTCGCGCATTCGCGGACATCAGGGCTTCATTGCCGATAGTCTTATCACCGATTCGGTTGCGGCCGGTGTCGATAATCGCGCGTCGGTGGAGGGCTCGCTGGGCCGCCCGACGTTCGTGTCGCAGTTCGGCCCCGAGCGCTGGTATTATGTCGCGCGTAACACCCGGCAGCTCGCCTTCGGGTCGCCCAGCCCCACAGATCAACTCGTGCTTCAGGTGCAGTTCGACGATGCCGGCAATGTGTCGCGTGTCACGCGTTCCGGGCTGGAGCAGGTCGTCAATGTCTCGCCCGCCGGCGGCAAGACGCAGACGCTTGGCCGCAAGCGCAGCCTGCTGGACGAGATCTTCGGCAATATCGGCGCGGTGGGTGCCGGTGGCGGCGCCGCGACCGGCCCGGCTGGCCCTGGACCGAACGGCAGCTGATCCTCGCCGGCTCCGGGCTTGCCTTGCCCCGGATAAGGCCTCAGAATAGCCCGTAAGGGAGGAGGTTGCCGATGCAACATTTCGGCGATCTGCAGCCGTTGGGCCAGCAGGACATCATCACCGGCCAGGCGCCGCAGGGGCGTCGCTATGTCGCGTCGCGCAGCCGCTGGCGTTTCGCGATGGGCCGTGTCGAGATCGGTTTCCATCGCGAGCGTGAGGAAATCTCGGCGGAGAGCCGCCCCGTCCATGCCCGAATCACAGCGGACCAGATTGCAGCGCGCCGTGAGACGGAAGGGCGCGGCATCGGTGAGCGCTTCATGCTCCTGCTCGGCGTTGCGACTGCGCTCGTCCTCGTCACTGGCGCGACCGGCTATATCTGGACCATGCAGTCCGGCGCGGCGGTTGGCCGGGGAGAAGTCTCCATTGCGATTCGCGATCTGACGTCAGCCGGGTCGGCATCCCCTGTATCCGCGGGAGACCGCGCGCTTTTCGTCATTCCCGCGCATCGCAAGCCGCGCCCCGTTCATGCCGTGATCGAGCAGGCCGCCGATCCGGCCACAGCGCCCGCCGATCGCCTGACCAGCCCCATCGCCTTCGCCGCGATCCCCATGGAGGCGCCGCCGCCCTCTGCCGCCATCATCCGGTCCGGCGATTTCGCATCCATTCCGCAAGTGGCGGGCGCGATGGAGGCCGCGATGGCAAGCGGCGACGCGCAGAACTGGACCGCGGGCAGCTATCATGGCGTAGTCGTGGTGGGAGATGCGGACGCGGGCAAATGCCGTGACGGCACGATCCTGCTGCGCGACGGGTCACGTCAGGGCCGCACTCAGGCTTTTCATCGTTGCGACAAATAGGGCGGTTTTAGGCACGATCCCCAACCGCTAGGGGAAGCGGGAGGCAGCACGCACATGGGCGCGCCGCCTCCCATTTTCGTATATCAGCGGGCGATGCCGCCAGCTGCGAGCACCGCGAGCGTCACCAGCTCGGAGGCCGTGGACGCCATCGTCGCCACCTGCACCGGCTTTTCCATGCCGATGAGCATGGGGCCGATCACCGAGTCGCCGCCCAGTTCGCGCAGCAGCTTGGCCGAGAGGTTGGCGGACTGCAGGCCGGGCATGACCAGCACGTTTGCCGGGCCGGAGAGGCGCGCGAAAGGATAGTTCTTCATCACCTTGGGGTTGAGCGCCACGTCGGGCGCCATCTCGCCTTCATATTCGAAGTCCACGCCGCGCTCGTCGAGCAGGGCGACCGCCTCGCGAATGCCTTCCAGCCAGTTGCCCGACGGATTGCCGAAGGTGGAGTAGGACAGGAAGGCGACGCGGGGTTCGTGGCCCATGCGCCGTGCGACTGCTGCCGTCTCGATGGCGATGTCTGCCAGTTCGCTTGCGCTCGGCCGCTCGTTGACGGTCGTGTCGGCCATGAATACCGTATGGCTCTGCCCGACCAGCACATGGATGCCGAACGGCGTCCGCCCGGCAGCAGGATCGAGCACGAGGCGCAGATCGCGGAGCGTCTGCGCGTAGGTGCGCGTGACGCCGGTGATGAGCGCGTCGGCTTCACCCATCTTCAGCAGCAGCGCACCGAAGATGTTGCGATCGCGGTTGACGAGCCGCTCGCAGTCGCGGCGCAGATAGCCCCGGCGCTGGAGACGCTCGTAGAGCATGTCGATCATGCTCTCGGTCAGCGGTGAGTTAACGCTGTTGTGAATCTCGAACTCGTCTGCGTCACGCACGCCCATTTCGCGCAGCCGGTCGCGCACGCCTTCGCGGCCCACCAGCACGGGAATGCCATAGCCGCCTTCGCGGAACTGGATGGCGGCGCGCATCACCACTTCGTCTTCCGCTTCGGCGAAGACGACGCGCTTGGGCTCGGCCTTCGCGCCTTCATAGGCGAGCGTGAGCACCGATGTGGTCGGGTTGAGCCGGGCGCGCAGCGACTGGCGATAGGCGGCCATGTCCTCGATGGCGCGACCCGCCACGCCACTTGCCATCGCTGCCTGAGCGACGGCTGCGGGGACGACTTCCATGAGGCGCGGGTCGAACGGCGCGGGGATGATGTAGTCCGTGCCAAAGCTGTGGCTGCGTCCACCATAGGCCAGCGCCACTTCCTCGGGCACCTGCTCGCGCGCCAGGCTGGCGATCGCCTGCGCCGCCGCGATCTTCATTTCCTCGTTGATCGCCGTAGCGCGCACGTCGAGCGCACCGCGGAAGATGAACGGGAAGCCGAGGACGTTGTTGACCTGATTGGGATAGTCCGAGCGGCCGGTCGCGATGATCGCGTCCGGTCGTGCCGCCTTGGCTGCGGGCGGCGTGATCTCCGGGTCGGGATTGGCCATGGCGAAGATGATCGGCTGGGCTGCCATATCCTTGATCATTTCGGGCTTGAGCGCGTCCTTGGCGGAGAGGCCCAGGAACACGTCCGCGCCGATCAGCGCATCGGTGAGGGTGCGCGCGTCGGTTTTCACGGCGTGAGCGGACTTCCACTGGTCCATGCCTTCGGCGCGGCCCTGATAGATGACGCCGGAGCGGTCGCACATGATGACCTGGTCGGCCGGCACGCCCATGGCCTTGATGAGTTCGGTGCAGGCAATGGCGGCAGCGCCCGCGCCATTCACGACGACCTTGATCGACTTGATGTCGCGGCCTGTAAGATAGAGGGCGTTGATGAGTCCTGCGGCACAGATGATCGCCGTGCCATGCTGGTCGTCATGCATCACCGGGATGTTCATGCGCTCCTTGAGCGCAGCCTCGATGATGAAGCACTCGGGCGCCTTGATGTCCTCAAGGTTGATGCCGCCGAAGGTGGGCTCGAGCAGCGCCACCGCGTCGATGAACGCCTGCGGATCTTCGGTGGCGACTTCGATGTCGATCGAGTCGACGTCTGCGAAGCGCTTGAACAGGACAGCCTTGCCTTCCATCACTGGCTTGGAGGCGAGCGCGCCGAGATTGCCCATGCCAAGGATCGCGGTGCCGTTGGAGATCACTGCGACCAGATTGCCCTTGGCGGTATAGTCATAGGCCGTGGCGGGATCGTCTGCGATTGCCTTCACGGGGACGGCGACGCCGGGGGAATAAGCGAGGCTCAGGTCACGCTGCGTCGCCATGGGCTTGGAGGCGACGATCTCGATCTTGCCGGGGCGACCGAAGGAGTGAAAGAGGAGGGCTTCGCGTTCGGAAAACTGGGTATGAGACTCATCTGCCATAAGATGTAACGATCCGATCCTGGGGCTGAGGCGAGACTGTGCTTTAGGCAGGTTGCGCCCATAATGAAACCGTCCATTGCGCCAGTGCATGTTTCTTCACATTAGGGCAGCTTCGCCGTCCCTGCAGAGCGATTGACGGGGCCCGGCCGTGCCGCCTAGGGCGGGGCAATGGCCGACGCCCCGCAAGCCACGCCGATGATGGCGCAGTATCTCGCTCTCAAGGCGCAGGCCGAGGGCAGCCTGCTCTTTTACCGCATGGGCGACTTCTTCGAGCTGTTCTTCGATGATGCCAAGGCTGCGGTGCAGACGCTCGACATCGCGCTCACCAGCCGAGGCGAGCATGATGGCGAGCCCATTCCCATGTGCGGCGTGCCGGTCCACAGCGCGGAAGGCTATCTTGCCCGCCTGATCCGCGCGGGCCATCGCGTGGCCATTGCCGAGCAGACGGAGACGCCCGCGCAGGCCAAGGCGCGCGGATCGAAGGCATTGGTCGGCCGGGCGATTGTGCGCTTCGTGACGGCGGGAACGCTCACCGAGGAAGCGCTGCTGGACAGCCGCAGGGCCAATATCCTTGCCGCAATCGGCGAGGCGGCGGGCGCGGTCGCGATTGCCGCTGCCGATATCTCGACCGGGCGGCTGGAAGTGGTGACGCTCGACGCCGGTCAGATCGAGAGCGAGCTTGCGCGTCTCGGCGCCAGCGAAGTCGTGGCGCGCCCTGCAATGGCCCAGCGGATTGAGGGCGCCGTCCCCTTCGAGAGTCGGGGCTTTGACAGTGCGCGCGGCGAGGCGGAAATGAAGCGCGTATTTGGCGTCGCGACGCTGGATGCGTTCGGAGATTTCTCCCGCGCCGAACTATCCGCGCTGGGCGGCCTCATCGCTTATCTCGATCATGCCGGGCAGGGTGCCCTGCCGTTTCTCGCCCCGCCTGTTCGCGGTGGCGCGGCGGATCGTCTCGCGCTCGATCCGGCAACGCGGGAGAGTCTGGAGATCACCCAGACGACCAGTGGTGCCCGCGCCGGGAGCCTTCTCGCCTGCATCGATCGCACCGTCACGGGGGCCGGCGCACGGCAACTGGCGACCGATCTTTCCGCGCCGCTTGTCGAGCGAAGCGCAATCGAGGCCCGGCTCGATCTGGTGGCATGGCTGCACGACGACGCCCCGCTGCGCGCTGAACTGCGCGCGAAGTTGCGTGCCCTGCCGGACATCGGCCGAGCGCTTGGCCGGCTCGCTATCGGGCGGGGTTCGCCGCGCGATCTCGGCGCGCTTCGCGACGGGCTCGATCAGGCGCGGACGCTGCGGGAGACAATGGGGCGACGGGCGGACCTGCCCGCTCTGCTTGAGAGTCTGCTTCCCGCGCTCGACGGTCATGGTGCGCTGGTCGACGAACTATTGCGCGCGCTGATTCCCACGCCGCCGACTGAGGCCAGCAGCGGCGGTTATATCGCGGAGGGCTATGATGCCGCGCTCGATGACCTGCGCCGCACCGCGAGCGATGGGCGGCGTGCGGTGGCAGCGCTTGAGGCGCGCTATCGTGAGGAAACGGGCATTGCCGCGCTCAAGATCCGGCACAATGGCGTGCTGGGTTATCATGTCGAGGTGCCCGCCCGTCACGCCGATGCGCTGATGGCGCAGGAAAGCGGCTTCACGCATCGGCAGACCTTGGCCGGCGTTGTCCGCTTCAATTCCATCGATCTGCATGAGCAGGCGACGCGTATCGGGCAGGCAGGCGCCCATGCGCTCGCTGCCGAAGCCGCGCATCTGGAAGAGCTGACGGCCCTTGCTCTCACACGCAAGGATGCCATTGCCCGCGCCGCCGACGTTCTTGCCCGGCTCGACGTCGCCGCTGCGCTCGCTGAGCGGGCGACCGAAGGGGGCTGGTGTCGCCCGGCGCTCGTCGAGGAGCCCTGCCTTTCCATTGAGGGCGGCCGCCATCCTGTCGTGGAAGAGGCGCTGGCCAAGGGCGGCACGCCGTTCGTCGCCAATGATTGCGCGCTTTCACCGGAGGATCGGCTGTGGCTGGTCACGGGTCCGAACATGGGCGGCAAGTCCACCTTCCTTCGTCAGAACGCGCTCTTCGTCATTCTCGCGCAGGCCGGAGGCTTCGTGCCGGCGAAGAGCGCGACGCTGGGCCTTGTCGATCGTTTGTTCAGCCGGGTCGGCGCGTCGGACAATCTTGCGCGCGGCCGCTCCACCTTCATGGTCGAGATGGTGGAGACCGCCGCGATTCTGGCGCAGGCCACCGAGCGCAGCTTCGTCATTCTCGATGAGGTCGGGCGTGGCACTTCCACTTATGACGGTCTTGCGATTGCCTGGGCCGTGGTGGAGGCGATCCACGAGCAGAACTCTTGCCGCTGCCTGTTCGCCACCCATTATCATGAGCTGACGCGCCTGGCCGAGACGCTCGGCGCGCTTTCGCTCCACCATGTCCGCGCACGCGAATGGAAGGGCGAGCTGGTGCTGTTGCACGAGGTCGGCCCCGGTCCTGCCGATCGCAGCTATGGTCTGGCGGTTGCCCGGCTCGCTGGACTTTCGCCGGCCGTTGTCGCGCGGGCGAAGGCCGTGCTCGCGAAGCTGGAAGCTGGCAAGGCGCGGACGGGCGGCATTGCCGCCGGGCTTGATGACCTGCCGCTTTTCGCCGCGACGCTCGCTCCGCAGGCGGAGGAGGCGCCCGATCCGCTCCGCGCGCTGCTCGCGGATATCGATGCGGATGCGCTTTCCCCTCGCGATGCGTTGGAAACCGTCTATCGGCTCAAGCAATTGGCACGCGCTGCCACTATATAGGGTCTCGCAATGTCTAGCATCTTCGATTCCCTCCCCAGCCGGCGCGCGATCATTGAGCGGCGACATGTCGTCGAAGCGATCGAAACGGCGATTGCTTCTGCGACCGACAAGCGCTCTCCGCGCGAGATCATCGTCGCGGGCCTGCGCGACGCGCTGGCGGCGGGGCGTGCGGAGGTCTCGCGGCGACTCGCGCTCAATCCCACGCGCGGTCGCGAGGCAGTGGCAGCACAGGCGTTCCTCATGGATCAGCTGATCCGCATCCTCTACGATGCGACGGTCGCGCACGTGTACCCCAACAACAATCCCACCACGGCCGAACGCATGGCGCTGATCGCCGTGGGCGGCTATGGTCGCGGGGAGATGGCGCCGCATAGCGATGTCGATCTCGGCTTCATCCTGCCCTATAAGGCGACGGGCTGGACCGAGCAGGTCATCGAGGCGATGCTGTACTCCCTCTGGGATCTCGGCCTCAAGGTGGGCCATTCCAGCCGGTCGATCGACGAGACGATCCGCATGGCGAAGTCGGATCTCACCATCCGCACGGCGCTGCTTGAGGCGCGTTTCATTTGGGGCGAGCGCGCGATCTTCGAGGAAGTGAGCCGCCGGTTCGATGCGGACGTGATGCAGGGTACGGCGCGCACCTTCATTGCAGACAAGCTCGCCGAGCGCGAGGAACGGCATCAGCGCATGGGCGACAGCCGCTATGTCGTCGAGCCGAACGTGAAGGAAGGCAAGGGCAGCCTGCGGGATCTGCACGCCCTCTTCTGGATCGGCAAATATGTCTATCGCGTGCGCAGCGTGGCGGAGCTGGTCGAAGTGGGTTTGCTGACCCGCGCGGAGCTCAGCCAGTTCCAGAAGGCCGAGAATTTCCTCTGGGCGGTCCGTTGCCATCTGCACGAGATTTCCGGTCGCGCGGAAGATCGGCTGACCTTCGACCTTCAGCTGGAGGTCGCGAACCGGATGGGCTTTATCGAGCGCCGCGGCCGCTCCGGGGTCGAGCGCTTCATGCGCTTCTACTTCCTTAACGCCAAGGTTGTGGGCGATCTCACCGGCGTCTTCCTCGCTCATCTCGATGATGCCTTTGCCCAGCGCGGCAGGCGCTATATTCGCAATATTCCGGCGTTTTTCCGTCGTCCGCGCCGGCTCGACGGCTTTATTCTGGATCGCGGCCGCATCACGATTCCAAGCGATGATTTTCTGCAGGCCGATCCGGTCAGAATGATCGAAATCTTCGCGCTGGCGGACAAGCACGACCTCGCCATCCACCCGAATACGATGCGTGCGCTCAATCGGGATGCGAACCTCATCGATGCGAGGGTCCGCAACGATCCCCGCGCCAACGCGCTTTTCCTCGATGTGCTTACGTCGCAGCGCGACCCCGAGAAGGTGCTGCGCTGGATGAACGAGGCGGGTGTGTTCGGCCGCTTCGTTCCCGATTTTGGCCGCGTCGTCGCGCAGATGCAGTTCGACATGTACCATCACTACACGGTCGACGAGCATACCATCCGCGCCATTGGCCTTCTGGCGCGCATCGAGAAGGGCGAACTCAAGGACGATCATCCGATCGCCTCCGCGATTATCGGCAAGATCACGTCCCGCCGCGTGCTCTATGTCGCTGTGCTCCTGCATGACATTGCCAAGGGGCGCGGCGGCGACCATTCGATTCTGGGCGCAGAAGTCGCCGGCAAGCTTTGTCCGCGTCTGGGCCTCTCTCCTGCCGAGACGGAGACGGTGGCCTGGCTGGTGCGCCATCATCTGCTGATGTCGGCCACGGCCTTCAAGCGCGATCTGGCCGACTACAAGACGATCCTCGATTTTGTCGAGGTCGTGCAGAGTCACGAGCGTCTGCGCCTGCTGGTGCTGCTGACCATCGTGGACATCCGCGCCGTTGGCCCGGGCGTCTGGAACGGCTGGAAGCGTCAGCTCATCGCCGAACTTCACGACGCGGCCGAAGAGCTGATTCGCCCGGGGCACAAGCAGCGCGGCCGGGCAGAGCGCATTGCCGAGAAGCGGGAGCTGCTGCAGGCAGCGCTGGACATCGAGGAGAAGCGCTTTCACCGCCTCGTGGACCGGTTCCCCGATGCGTACTGGATCGCCGAACCGCAGGACATTTTGGAGCATAACGCGCGTCACCTGCTCAAGGCGGGCACGGACAGTCTCTCCATCACGGCGGAAGTCTATCCAGAGCGCGGCGCCACGCTCGTCACGGTCTATGCCGCCGATCATCCCGGTCTTTTCTATCGTATTGCCGGCGCGATCCACCTGGCGGGCGGCAGCATTATCGACGCGCGCATCCACACGCTCAAGGACGGCACCGCACTCGACAATCTGCTGGTGCAGACGCCGCTCGGTGGCGCATTCGATCAGCCCCAGCAGCTTGAGCGGATCACGCGCGCCATCGAAGATGCGCTGGACAATCGCCACAAGCTGATGGCCCGGCTGGACCAGCGGCCGCTGGCCCGCACTCGTGCCGAAGCGTTCGAGGTGGCGCCCAGCGTGCTCATCAACAACAAGGCGTCGAATCGCTTCACAGTCGTGGAAGTCATGGCGCGCGATCGGCCGGCGCTTCTCCTCAGCCTCGCTTATGCGCTGTTTCAGTCGAAAGTGATGGTCCACTCCGCGCATGTCGCGACCTTCGGCGAGCGTGCGGTCGACACCTTCTATCTTACCGACCTCTTTGGCGGGAAGATCGAGTCGAAGGCGCGACTGGCGACGCTGGAGAAGCGCCTCCTCGATGCCGCCTCCGGTCAGGCCGAGGATTTGCTCGAGTCGGCAGCCCGCTATGTCTGAGAGCCTGTTTTCCAACTCTCACCGGTTGACCGGGCAGGGCAATCTCGCTAAAGGCCCGGCCTTCGCGAGACAGGCGGCGCGCCCCAGGGTGGATTCGCCCGCGCGCCACACGCAACAGGAATGATCGAGGAATAAATGGCCAATACGCCGCAAGCCCGTAAGCGCATCCGTCGCAACGCCCGCCGTGCCGAGATCAATGGCGCTCGTACCAGCCGCATCCGCACGCTGGTGAAGAAGGTGGAAGCTGCGCTCGACTCGGGCGACAAGGCTGCTGCCCAGACCGCCCTGCAGGCTGCTCAGCCCGAGATGGCGCGTGGCGTGGCACGCGGCGTGCTTCACAAGAACACTGCGGCCCGCAAGTTCGGCCGTCTCACGAAGCGCGTCGCCGCGCTGGCCTGAGTCGTTCTCTGGCCGGTTCGCCCGGCTGGCAGCGCATTATCGAAATGCGAATCGGCGTCGGACCTCCCGTCCGGCGCCGATTTTCTGTGTGTGCGATTCGCGCCTCAGCGGATCGGCGCGCAGGCCTGTTCGAGCCAGGCCTTTTCCGCCCTATCGAGCTGCGGGCCGATCTCCGCCAGAACGCGGGCGTGGTAGTCGTTGAGCCAGTCGAGTTCCGCTGCCGACATGATCGGCACGTCCACCAGATGCCGGTCGATCGGTGCCAGCGTCAGCGTCTCGAAGCCGAGGAAGGGCTTCTCCGCCCCCGGCACATCCCGCACCTCGACGAGGACAAGATTCTCGATACGGATGCCGTAAGCGCCGGTCTTGTAATAGCCCGGCTCGTTGGAAATGATCATGCCTTCCGCCAGCGGTTCGTCGCCGCCGTCATAGGTGGCGATGCGCTGCGGTCCTTCGTGGACGGAGAGGAAGCTGCCTACGCCGTGCCCCGTGCCATGGGCATAGTCGAGGCCGTGCGCCCAGAGGTGCTGCCGCGCCAATATGTCGAGCTGGCCGCCGCGCGTGCCCTTGGGGAACTGCGCGGTGGCAAGGGCGATATGCCCTTTGAGCACCAGTGTGAAATTGCGCTTCATCTCCGCGCTCGGCGTGCCGATCGCGATAGTGCGGGTCACATCCGTGGTCCCGTCGCGATATTGGCCACCCGAGTCGACGAGGTAGAGCGTGTCCGACTCGATCGGCCGGTTGGTTTCTTCGCTCGCCTTGTAGTGAACCACCGCGCCATTGGGGCCGGAGCTGGAAATGGTGTCGAAGCTGAGGTCGGTCAGCAGCCCGGTCTCCTGCCGGTACGCTTCCAGCCGGTCGGATGCGCTGATTTCGGTCTCGCCGCCCTTGCCCGCCTCCGCGTCGAGCCAATGGAGGAAGCGGCAGAGCGCGGCGCCATCGCGGCTATGGGCGGCCTTCGTGCCCGCGATTTCGGTGGCGTTCTTGATTGCCTTGGGCAGCACGGCGGGGTCGCGCACGGCTCTGATCGTTCCGCCCGCCTGATCGATCGCGTCGAAAATGGCGGCGACCGCGCGCTGTGGATCGACCGCGACGGTCTTGCCCGAGAGGTCGGCGAGCGCCGCCGAGAAGTCCTTGCGGTCGCGGATGGTGACGGCGTTGCCCAGATGCGCGCGGACGTCCGCGTCGATCTTTTCCGGCGCCACGAAAAGCTCCGCCGTGCCGTCCGCATGGAGCAGTGCGAAAGCGAGCGCGACTGGCGTGCGGCTCACATCCTGCCCGCGGATGTTGAAGGTCCAGGCGATCGAATCGAGCGCGGAGAGCACGACCGCGTCGAGGCCCTGCGCCTTCAGCCAGTCGACCATCGCTGCGCGCTTCTCCGCCGAGGATTTGCCCGCAAAGGCATCCCCATGCGGCACGAGGCGCGCGTCGCTTGGCGCCGGCTTGTCGGGCCAGACCGCATCGACGGGATTGGTATCGACCGCCACCAGAGTCGCGCTCTTTCCCGCCAGCGCGGCGCTGGCATCCTCCACCCATTTGCGGGTGTGCAGCCAGGGATCATAGCCGATACGGGCGCCATCGGGCGCATGCGCGCCGAGCCATGCCGCCACGCTGGTCTGCGGCACGCCCACATATTGCCAGTGGCGCCCATCCACCTGGTCGCGCACCTGCAGCGTATAGCGCCCGTCCACGAAGATGGCGGCCTCCTGCGGCAGCACCACGCCGCTTCCGGCCGAGCCCTGAAAACCAGTGAGCCAGGCGAGCCGCTGGGCATAGGCACCCACATACTCGCTCATATGCTCATCTGTGAGCGGTACGACGAACCCATCCAGCCGCTGCCGGGCCAGTTGGGCGCGCAGGGCGACAAGGCGGTCTTCATAACTCGACATGGATGGCGTTCCCGATACTGTTTTGCCGCAACATAGGGTTTTCGGCGGGACATGCCAGCCCGCCCGGCTCCGCTGCTCGCCTGAGATTCATTGACATTTTACGTGTTCCTGCGATGCGGGTGTCAGTCATCCGGGTTTGGCAAATATGCGCGCGACAGAACCTCTTCCGCTCCATCATAGCTGGCCGCTCTGCGAGATGGCGTCCCGCTTCTCGCGGTTCATTCCGACTGTCGTTGATGGCCTCGGAATCCCGGCGAACGCGGAGCCAGATCCGCTGTCCCTTCTGGCCGGGCGCCTCGCCCGGCAGAGCGCCGGCATATGGTCCTGCGACCTCGCGACCGAAAAGCTCGAATGGTCGGCAGCGGTGTATGATCTTTTCGGCCTGCCGCGCGAGGAGCGGATCGAGCGCGCTTTCGTGGTCTCGCTTTATGAGCCGGAGTCGGGCCGCGCCATGGAGATGTTGCGTGCCTATGCCATTCGCCATCACCGGGGTTTCACGCTCGACGCGCAGATCCGCCCCATCGGCGGGGATATGCGCTGGATGCGCCTTTCGGCAGTGCCGGTGCTGAGCGAAGGCAAGGTGGTGAAGCTGATGGGCGTCAAACAAGATGTGACGGCCGCTTACGAGTGCCGACTCAGCGCGTCGTGAGCGCATCGAGCAGCCAGCGCGTGATGGCGTAGGGCAAAGCGCCGCGATGTCGCCTCTGGTCTTTGAGCGAAGCCATTGAGCCGGCGGGCTGCTGCCTCTATCTCCCCGCCATGACCGATAGCATTTCTGGCAACACCACGCCACCGCTCGCGCCCGCCCGCCCGCATAGCGCCACTTACCATGGCCGCACGCTCGATGATCCGTGGGCATGGCTGCGCGATCCGGGCTATCCCGAAGTCACGGACAAGGAGGTGCTAGGCTATCTCGAAGCGGAGAACGCCTTTTTCGAGGGGCAGATGGCCGCCCGCAAGCCGCTGGTCGACGCGCTCTTCACCGAGATGAAGGCGCGTATCAAGGAAGCCGATACCTCGGTGCCGCAGAAGGACGGCGACTGGCTCTACTGGAGCAGCTTCGAGGAAGGCGAGCAATATCGCCGCCACTGGCGCCGCGCGGTCGGCGCGCCGGACGACGGCTCGGCGGACATGCTCATCCTCGATGAGCCGGCGCTTGCCGAGGGCAAGGAGTATTTCCGGCTCGGCGCGGTTTCGGTCTCGCCGGACGGGCGCTATCTTGCCTATGCGATCGACGACAATGGCTCGGAGCGCTTCACGGCGCGGGTCAAGGATCTCGCCGACGGCAGCCTGCTCCCCGATGAGATCCCGGATGTGCTTTCCGCGCTGGTGTGGACCCGCGACAATGCCGGCCTCGTCTATGCGCCCGCCAATGCCCACTGGCGCACGGACAAAGCGATGCTCCATCGTCTCGGCACGGAGACGAGCGCCGATGTCCAGCTCTATCATGAGGAAGACGAAGGCTTCCGGGTCTCCATCGGCATCACCTCCGCCGAGAACTGGATCGTCATCGGCACCGGCGACCATGTCACCAGCGAGGTCTGGCTCGTCCCTTCGAATGACGCGACCGCCGCGCCGCGTCTGGTCTCGGCTCGCGTCGAAGGCCGGGAATATGACGTGGATGAGCATGAGGGCTGGCTCTACATCCGCACCAACGACGAACACCCCAATTTCCGCCTTGCCCGTGCGCGGGTCGAGACGCCGGACCAGTGGGAGAGCGTGCTGCCGCCCCGCGACGATTTCTATCTGACGGACGTATCGCTGTTCAAAAGCTTCTACGTCACAGAAGGGCGGGACACAGCGGGTGAGAAGGCTGGACTCGATCGCATCGACATTCGCGATTATGCGACGAACGCTGCGCGACCGATCGACTTTCCGGAGGCGAGCTACTCGGCCGGGCTGGACGACAATCCGGAATATGACGTCGCCAAGCTGCGGCTGAGCTACGAATCGATGGTTTCTCCTGAGACGATCCTCGATTTCGACCTCGCGACCGATACGCGCACAGTGCTCAAGGTGCAGGAAATCCCCTCGGGCTATGATCCCTCGCTGTACGCCACGACACGCCTGACGATCACCGCGCGGGACGGAACGCCGGTCCCCGTTTCCATCGTTCACCGCCGGGATTTCCCGATGGACGGCTCCCGGCCGCTCTATCTTTACGGCTATGGCGCCTATGGCATCGCCATGGAGCCCGGCTTCTCGACGACGCGGCTCAGCCTCGTCGATCGCGGTTTTGCCTATGCCATCGCCCATATCCGGGGCGGCGACGATCTCGGCCAGCAATGGTATCTGGACGGCAAGCTAGAGAAGCGCACCAACACGTTCAACGACTTCGTGGACGTGGCGCGCGGGCTCATCGCGCTTGGCTATACGCAGGCGGGCAGGATCGCGACGGCTGGCGGATCGGCCGGTGGCGAACTGATGGGCGCGATCGTCAATAGCGATCCCGATCTGTGGGGCGCGGTCGTCGCGCATGTGCCTTTCGTCGACGTGCTCAACACCATGCTCGACGAGACGCTGCCGCTCACGCCCGGCGAATGGCCCGAATGGGGCAATCCGATTGAGGACGCGGATGCCTATGATCTGATTGCCAGCTACAGCCCTTACGACAATGTGGGGCCACATCCCTATCCGCCGATGCTGGTCACGGCGGGACTCAATGATCCGCGCGTCACCTATTGGGAGCCCGCCAAGTGGGTCGCGAAGCTCCGTGCGAGCAAGACCGATGACAATCTCCTGCTGCTCAAGACCAATATGGGCGCGGGCCATGGCGGCAAATCTGGGCGCTGGGAGTCGCTGCGCGAGACGGCGGAAGAGTTCGCCTTCATCCTCTGGCAGCTCGGCGTAGAGGGCTGAACCCATGGGCGCGAAATGGCCGGACGTTGTAGCTCTGCTTGCGGCACTGTCGTTCATCGCGCTCATGATTTTGTCTAGGAATTCCTTGGTCGGTGGCTTGCAGGGCTGGCCGCTCGCTATGGTCGGCACGGCCACGGTCGCGATCGGTTGCTGGAAGTATCGACATTGGTGGCTGCTGGCTCTGCTTCCCGTTTTCCTCGTGCCCCTGCTCCCATTATTGGCTCTCCTCTACGCGTGTAGCCAAGGTGATTGCCTGTGAGTCGGCCTTTCGAAATGATCTTTACCGCGCAGGCGGGTGACATCGACATCATGGGCCATGTGAACAACGCGGTATGGGTGCGCTGGATGGAAGCGATTGCGACTGCCCACTGGGAGTCGCTGGCCCCGCCGGATTATGTGGAGAGCACGGTCTGGGTCGTGACTCGCCACGAGATCGACTATCGCGGTAATGTCCGCGAGGGCGAGAGCGTGACAGCGCGCACATGGGTAGCCGAGCCGCCCAAAGGCGCTCGCTTCGACCGGTTGATCGAATTCATCGGTCCGGACGGCAAGCCGCGCGTGTCGGCGCGCACCACCTGGGCAATGGTCGACAAGGCCAGCGGCCGCATCGCCCGCGTGCCTGCTGAGCTGGCGGAGATATTTCTGAGGTGAATCCGCAAGGACGGTTCACACATTCAGATGATGACGAGACGGAGTCGAAGACGGCCGCAGGCCAACATGGTCTCGTGACGTGAGCCGGAGCGCAGCGTACTTCCGGTACGTGAGCACCGGAAGCGCGGAACGGGGCCATTTGCAGGCCGTCAGAGCTGAATGTGCAAGCGTCCTAAAGTAGGTCGCCCAGCAGCGCCTTAAGATCCGCCTCCGGCCGTGCGCCGAAATGGCTGATGATTTCCGCAGCGGCGATTGCGCCCATCTTCAGGCTTTGCGCCGGAGCCTTGCCGGCCACATAACCCGCGAGGAAGCCTGCCGCGAAGAGATCGCCCGCGCCAGTGGTGTCGACCACCTGAGCAATCGGCGCGGCGGCCACTTCATGACGTGTGCCGCCAGTGATGGCGATGGCGCCCTTCTCGCTGCGTGTGACAACCAGCGTCGGCACCTTCGCGGAGACCTGCGCGATCGCGCTCTCGCAGTCCGTGCTTTGGGTGAGCGAAAGAATCTCGGTCTCGTTGGCGAAGAGGATGTCGATCAGCCCCTCGTCGATGAGCTTCAGGAAGTCGGCGCGGTGGCGCTCGATCACGAAGGCGTCGGAGAGCGTGAAGGCGATTTCGCGGCCCGCCTCGCGCGCCGTGGCGATGGCGCTGCGCATCGCCGCGCGCGGCTCTTCCGGATCCCAGAGATAGCCCTCAAGATACAGGATGCGGGCCGAGCGGATGAGATCCGCGTCGATCGCGGCGGGCGGCAGAAACTGTGACGCGCCGAGGAAGGTGTTCATCGTGCGCTGGCCGTCCGGCGTCACCATGATGAGACAAAGCGCCGTGGGCGGATCGCCCGCGCGCGATGCAGTGTCGAACCGGATGCCGAGCGCGCGGATGTCATGCGCGAAGACCTTGCCGAGCTGGTCCTGCGCGACCTGCCCGATGAAGCCGCAGCTGCGGCCCATCGCCGCGAGACCCGCGAGCGTGTTCGCCGCTGATCCGCCCGAGATTTCCACGCCCGGTCCCATCGCGCTGTAGAGTTCGTCGGCAGTCGTCGTGTCGATGAGCTGCATCCCGCCCTTGGTGAGGCCATGTTCGGCGATGAAGCTGTCGTCGGCGCGGGCAAGCACGTCGACGATTGCGTTGCCGATCGCGACGACATCCAGAGTGGGCTGGGACAAGCAGGGTTTCCTTGGCTGATGATGAGATGGCGCCGGACTAGCCTGCGCGTGGGGCATAAGGCAATGCCGCATTGACGGCGCGCGGATGCGGGCGGAAACAGGCGGTATGATCGTCGCTGCTCTGATCCGCGCCGTTCCGGACGTGCTGTTGCCCGGCGTGCGGAGCGTGCTGCTTCTCTCGCTGCTGCTGACAGCGCTGGTTTTCGCGCTTCTGGGCGCGCTGCTCTGGCTCGGCCTCGGCTGGCTGTTCGCCTGGGCGGGCTGGACGCAGATGGAGGGCTTTGCGAGCGCCACGCTGGCTGCGCTCACGGCCATCGCCTGCGGCTGGCTGCTGTTTCGCGCCGTCGCCATGGGCGTCATCGGCCTCTTCGCAGACCGGATCGTATCGGCAGTTGAGGCGGCGGATTATCCCGACGCACACACCGCCGCGCGGCCGGTGCCCTTCATGGCGGGCCTCCGCGTCTCCGTCCGCTCGGTCGTTCGCGCGCTCTTCTGGAACCTCGCCGCGCTGCCGCTCTATCTTGCCTTGCTGGTCACTGGTGTGGGCACGGCGCTGCTCTTCCTGGTGCTCAATAGCTATTTGTTGGGCCGGGATCTTGCCGAGCTCATCGAGCCGCGCCACCCCGGCGTTGCCCGCTTCAGCCGCGCCGCGCGCTGGCAGCTTGGCCTCGTCTCGGCGCTGCTTTTCCTGGTGCCCGTCGCGAACCTGTTTGCGCCCGTGCTGAGCGTGGCTATGGCCGTGCATCTGTTCCATCGGCGTGAGGCACTGGCGTCTTGAAGCTCCTGCAAGGCATCGTCCCGCTTCTCTCGGTCGCGCTTGCGGGTTGTGGCGGCACGATCGTTCCGCCCTCGGCGGGCTTCACGCCTGCCAGTCCGCCGCCTCGTTCGGGCGGGCGCGGCGCCACCATCATCGGGAGCAGTGCGCGGGATCTCATCGCGCAGTTCGGCCAGCCCCGCCTGGATATTCGGGATCCCACCGCACACAAGCTCCAGTTCGGCAATGGCCAGTGCGTGATGGATGCTTATCTCTATCCGCCAAGGGAGCGCCGCGAGCCCGTTGTCACTTATGCGGAGGCGCGGCAGACGGCCACCGGCACGGCAATGCCCTGGCAGGATTGCGCTAGAGCTCTGAAGCGCTGAGCCGCCCGGTAGCCCAGGCGGCGGCTTCCGCGACGACGGGGTCGGGGTCAGCAAGCAGGACTTCAAGCCGCGCGAGCAGGCGCTTGTCCCCGCTGTTGCCTGCGGCGATTGCCGCGTTGCGCACCATGCGGTCACGGCCGATCCGCTTGATCGGCGAGCCGGCGAAGACCTGCCGGAATCCGGCATCGTCCAGCGCCAGCAGGTCGGCAAGAGCGGGCGCGACCAGCTCCGCGCGCGGTAGGAAGGCCCGGTGCGCATTCGCCGTCTTCGCGAACTTGTTCCACGGGCAGACTGCAAGGCAGTCGTCGCAGCCATAGACATGGTTGCCGATGCCTTCGCGCAGATCGTGCGGGATCGGCCCTTTATGCTCGATGGTGAGGTAGGAAATGCAGCGCCGCGCATCGAGCCGATAGGGCGCGGGGAAGGCGTCGGTCGGGCAGGCGCGCTGGCAGGCGTCGCACGAACCGCAGCGGTCCTTTCCCGGCCCGTCGGGCGCCAGCGCGACCGCGAGATAGATCGAGCCGAGGAACAGCCAGCTCCCTTCCGCGCGGCTCACCAGATTGCTGTGCTTGCCCTGCCAGCCGAGCCCCGCCGCGGCGGCAAGCGGCTTCTCCATGACCGGCGCCGTATCGACGAAGACCTTGAGCGGCGCACCCGTCTCTTCCGCGATCCAGCGGGCGAGCGCCTTCAGCGCCTTCTTCACGATATCGTGATAGTCCTGCCCTTGCGCATAGACGGAGATGCGCCCCCGGTCGGGATGCGCGCCGAGCGCCATTGGGTCGGCGCTCGGCGCATAGCTCATGCCCAGCATCAGGATGGAGCGGACTTCAGACCACAGAGTGGCGGGATCAGAGCGCTGATCCGCTCGCGCCTCCATCCACGCCATCTCGCCATGCGCGCCCTCGTCGAGCCACAGGCGCAGGCGACCGGGCGCCTCCGGAATTGCATCGGGAGATGCCACCGCGCAGGACGTGAAGCCGAGCGCCAGCGCCTGCGCCATAATGCGCGACTTGAGGTCGTCGGTTGGCAATGGTGCGTTCATGCGCTTTCGCCGTAACTTATAGGGGCATGAATGCGAAGTCCGAGTCGCGGCGGCATGAGGCATTGGAGGAATGAAGCCATGATCGACAGGCGCGTGTTTCTGGCCGGCACAGGCGTGGCGATCGTCGCGCTTACGATCGGTCTCGATCCGTTCGGCGATGTCGAGGCGGCTGCACCCGCGACCGATCCGCGCTTTCGCCTGACGGATGCCGAGTGGAAGAAGCGGCTCACTGCGGGTCAATATAATGTGTTGCGGCGGAGTGCGACCGAAGCGCCGTTCAGCTCGCCGCTCGACAAGGAGCATCGCAAGGGCGTGTTCCAGTGCGCGGGTTGCGCGCTACCGCTCTATTCGTCGGCGACCAAGTTTGACAGCGGCACCGGCTGGCCGAGTTTCTACCGGCCCTTGCCGCGCGCCATCGGCACATCGGTCGATCATGAGCTGGGCTATGCCCGCACCGAAGTCCACTGCTCGCGCTGCGGCGGGCATCTGGGCCATGTCTTCGATGATGGGCCGCCGCCCACCGGCAAGCGCTACTGCATGAACGGCGTGGCGCTGCGCTTCGTGGCAGCTTAGCGGGAGGTGCGCTCCACCCGATAGACGCGCAGCGTGTTGCTCGGCTGGAGCGGGACACGCGTCAGCCAGCCGGGCACATTGTCCTTCTCAAGCATCGCCATCAGGCCTCTCGGCGCGAATTCGGCAAGCCGCTTCACTTCGCCCAGACCGGGACAATAGACGATGAAGTCGGCGCCTGCCCTTCGCGCGGTCTCGCGTGCGGCATTGGGTGACGAGACGAACGTGCGGACCACGGCATCCATGCCCGTGATATTGCGGTGATGGCCCGATCCGATGATGCTGTTGTGGGTGGCGGCGAGAATATACGGCCCCACGTCGAGCGTAGCGAGAATGCGGGCGGGCGCGACCTTTTCGAGCGCCGCCACGGACTGGGAGGTCGTGCAGCTCGCCTCGGTGGACGCGCCCGGCTGTTTGGTATCGTTGTGGCTGGCATCCAGTATCGCGGCTGTCGCGGAGGCGGCGCCAAGCGGCGAGAACAGGGCCGTCGCGGCTGTCACGATCACCCGGATCGGCATGGCCCGCAGGCTTTGCGCGCGCTGCGCCAGTCGCACGAGCAGCCAGGCATTGCCCGGAAGGGCAGTGAAATGGGCGAAGCCCATGGCGCGCATCACGTCCAGCGACACGAGAAAGGCAAAGAGCTGCATCGCCAGAAGCGAGCCCCACGCCGCCCGCTGTTGCGGAGTCTTCGCGCCGCGCAGGGCGAGCGCCGAGCCGATCGCGCCGAACAAGGCAGGCATCAGGATGGCGGCCTGCAGCGCGGGAGTCTGGGTGGTAATAGGTCGGCCCTCCGCGACGCCAAGATACCAGAGGCGATAGACGAGCGGGGTGAGCGTCTCGAACGGGCCGGCGAGACAAGCGGAGGCAGTCGAAACATAAGTGATGGCCCCGGCGGCCCCGGCAAGCGCCATCGCCATGGCGCGCTGCCAACCAAGATCGAGCGGAAGAAGCGCGCGCGCGCCAAAAAGCACTGCGCAGCAGGTTGTGAGCGGAATGAGGAGGCTGGGCGAGATGGCGTCGCACACCGGGAGGAAGGCCGCCATGCCGCCATGGCCGAGCGGCAGCATCAGCCAGGACGCAGCAGTTAATGCTGCAAGATAGACCATGAGCGAACGCAGCCGATCCCGGCGGACAAGATCGCCAATTGCAATGATGAGTCCGGCCGCGACCGCATAGGGCAAGCCCTCCATCGAGATTTGCATCCAGCCTGCCAGAGCCAGCCCCGCGACGAGGGCACCCTTGCCGCTCTGCTGGGCCGGGTAGAGCAGTCCATGGAGCGCGACCGCGCCCATCAGGATCTGCCAGCCATGATGGTCGATGCGCAGCGGCGTGAACTGGATGAGAATGGGGAGCGAGGTCGCGAGGAGCAGGCAGGCAAGCACGGCAGTGGCGCGGGACAGGTCGAGCGGTCGCCTCAGTCCGTAGAGAAGCGCCATCAGGCCACCGAGCAGGACGAGAGGGACGGTGACCAGCGTGATCCGTTCGGCTGCGCCCGTCCCCGCAATCGGTGTCAGAAGGGCGATCGGTATCGCGATCGGCACATCCACCAGCCGGGACCAGTGCATGACCACGGGCGTCGCGGTGGCGAAGCGGTGCTGGACGAGATCGAAGAAGCTTTGGCCCGCCAGAAGGTCACGCACCTGAACCAGCCGGAGCGCGTCGTCCGTGTCGCGATAGTCGAGCGTAAGGATGCTGCTCCAGCCCCGCAGGATCATGATGGCGCAGACCGCGAGCCAGATCAGCCCGACAAGGCCATGGGCCAGTCGCGGCGAGAGGGTGCCAGTGTTCGTCATGCTGCTTACGCCGCGAAGACGATGGTCTTGCGCAGGAGATAGGTCGCCTGAAAGCTGACGATGATCGCCGCGCCTTTAGCAAGGATAGGCGGAACGCCGGCAGCCTCGCCCAGCCCGACGATTGCGACGGTGAGCAATAGCCCGACCAGCGCCGATCCCACGAAGAGCCCCTTCTGACGCAACCGGGCGGGGCCGCGCGCTGCGAGGTTGCCGAAGACGAAGCGCGAGGACAGCATCCAGTGCGCGACGATGCCGACCATATAGCCTGCCGCCGAAGCGCGTGTCGCGGCGCCACCGGACTGGAGCACGGCGAGGAAGACGAGCATGTCGACAGCCAGCGCCGCCACGCTCGCCGTCGCGTAGCGCAGATAGGTCGCGGCTATGCCATAGGCGGTCATTGCGTCAGGCCGCGCGCTTGGCGGGGGTCGGCACGGGCGTCGGTACAGCGCGTTCGCTGGCCAGTGCGGCGCGTTCGCCTGCGGTCAGCGCCACGCGGGCCTGCTCGCCGTCGCGGCCTGCCTCGTGATACTCCGCGTCTTCGTTCACTGCCCAGATGTCGTAGATGCGGCTGCCGGCCTCGATGTTCCGCACGGTCAGCATCGCCGTCATCATGGCATGATCCTGATTATTGTAGCGATGCATGCCGTTGCGGCCCACAAGGTGCAGGGTCGGGAAACGCTCTTCCAGCTCGGCCCGCATCTGTGCGACATGCGCCGCATAGGCATCGTCATAGACCGGATAGGCCTTCTCCTGACGGACGACCGTGCCGCCGATCACCTGATCGGGCGTGACGAGGCCGATTTGCGCCAGTTCGCGCGTGGCGAGGGCCACCAGATCGTCGTCGGTCGCGCTCCACAGGCCGTCGCCCTCGAAGCAGAAATATTCAAGGCCCACGCAGGCGATTTCCGGGTCCGGCACCATTTCCGGCGACCAGCTGCGGAAGTTCTGTACCCGGCCCACCTTCACGCTCGAGTCGTGGATATAGATCCAGTTGTCCGGGAAGAGATCGTCCGAGCGGATCATCAGCGCCACGGTCAGGAAGTCGCGATATTTGAGCGCCAGCGCGTTGCCCAGCGTCTCGGGCACCGGGTGAAGCCGGCCGGCGAGTTCGCGCATCGGCGCGGAGCTGATGACGTGCGCGGCGTCGATCGTCGCCGTGCCGCCCTCGCTGGTGGTTGCGGCCACACGCCAGCGGCCCGTCACCTGATCGAGGCTGAGCTGCTTCAGCGCATGGCCCATCAGCACATTGTTCCCACCCGCGATCACATGGTCACGCGCGGCCTCCCACATCATGCCGGGGCCGAGGCGCGGATAGCGGAAATTCTCCAGCAGCGACTTCGCGCCCATGCCGTCATTGGGTGCCTTGTTGAGCTTCAGGCTCCGCTTGAGGCCGTCCATCACGGCGGCGCCCAGGCTCAGCCCCTTTATGCGCTGCGCGGCCCAGTCGGCGGACATGGTGTCGCACGGCATGCCCCACACCTTCTCGGTGTAGGTCTTGAAGAAGGTGCGGTAGAGCTTGCGGCCGAACTGATTCACCACCCAGTCCTCGAAGCTCCTGACCTCGCGGATCGGCATCAGCTTCGCCTTGGCGTAGCTTGCCATGCACAGCGCGGAGTTGACGAGGCCGAGATTGCGCAGCGCCTCGAAGGCGCGCAGCGGATAGGAATAGAAGCGGCCGCCATAGAAGATGCGGCTCATGCGCGGGCGGTCGATGAAGTCGTGCGGCAGGATTTCGTTCCAGAGCGCCACGACGTCCTGCGACTTGGAGAAGAAGCGGTGCCCGCCAATGTCGAAGCGGAAGCCCTCATGCTCCACCGTGCGGCTGATCCCGCCGACATAGTGCGGGTCCTTCTCGATGACCGAGACGCTGTAGCCGGCCTTGGTCAGCAGATAGGCGGCGGTCAGTCCCGCCGGTCCAGCGCCGATGATCGCGACGTCCACCTTACTGTCGGCATTGTTAACAGGCATGAGTCCCCCAGCGCTCCATGTCCCCGCAGAAGTGGAGAAGAAGGGCTAAGAAGTGGTTAATGGAGCGTTTGCGCCTCCTGCCACATACACGCACAATATTCTCTATTGCATACATAGAGAAATCCTTTGAACGAAATCTAATTGTCAACTAAAGAAGTTGATAATAGACGATCGCCTCGCAAGGAGATATGTTTCATGGCCCTCACGACCGAGACCTCGCACTCCGGCCCGCGCCTGCATGGCGAGGCTCTCAAGGCCGTCGAGCGCGCGCTGGAGACATTGCGCTTCGGCTCGGTGCAGCTCGTTCTGCACGAGGGCCGGGTCGTCCAGATCGAAGTGACCGAGCGCCAGCGTTTCACCTGAGCGCCGCCGAATAATCCGCCGGGCACGATGTCCTGCGGCCCCACCCCGCCGCGTGACCGGACCTGCCGGATCGCGGCGGCGGACAACCAATCAACAGATGTGCGCCACGGACCGGACTGCCGGATGTCGCGCTGAAAAGGGGTTGTCCAATGTCCATCAGAACCAGATTCGTGCCCACGCTGCTCACCGGGCTTGCCGCTTCGCTCGGCGCATCCGCCGTCCATGCGCAGGAGGCCGCACCGCCACCGGCACAGGCTCAGGCGCCGCAGGACGATGCCGCGCAGTCCACCAATCCGCGCGGCGACGTCATCGTCGTCACGGCCCGCCGCCGTACGGAAACCGCGCAGGACGTGCCGCTGGCCATCTCCGTCATTCGTGGCGACAGCATCGAGGCGACCGGCAACTTCAACGTCGTAAAACTCCAGCAGCTTGCGCCGACGCTGCAGGTTTACGTCACCAATCCGCGCAATACCTCGGTCAACATCCGTGGCCTTGGCGTGCCGTTTGGCCTCACCAGCGATGGTTTCGAGCAGGGCGTCGGCATCTATGTGGACGATGTGTATAATTCGCGCGTCGCCGCCGCCACGTTCGACTTCCTCGACGTCGCCCAGGTCGAGGTGCTGCGCGGCCCGCAGGGCACGCTCTACGGCAAGAACACCACGGCCGGCGCGATCAACATCACGACCAACCAGCCGACCTTCGATTTCGAGGGCGGGGCGGAGCTGACCGCCGGCAACCTCAACTACAAGCAGGCCAAGGCGTTCGTCTCCGGCCCGTTGTCGGACAAGGTTGCCGCGCGCATCGCTGTCGCGACCACCAGCCGTCGCGGCCTCTATTTCAACACCGCGACCCAGCGCTACATCAACGAGCAGGACAATCTGGGCCTGCGCGGCACCTTGCTCTTCAAACCCAATGAGGATCTCAGCATCACCCTCTCGGGCGACTACAGCAAGCAGGACCCCGAATGCTGCGGCACAGTGTTCGTGCGTCTTGGGCAGACCCAGCGCCCGCTCAATCGTCAGTATGACGCGCTGGTCAACGCGATCAACGCTGCGAATCCTGGCCGTAATTACGCCGTGCCCAGCCGCAATCCCTATGACCGCCTCACGGATCTCGATTCCAGCCTCAACGCTGGCAACAAGATCGGCGGCGCGTCGCTGAAGGTGAACTGGGATGTCGGACCGGGCACCTTCACGTCCGTCACGGCCTGGCGCTTCTGGGACTGGAAGCCGGAGAATGACCGCGATTTCACGGGCCTCTCCGTCGTTTCCCGCTCGCAAAACCCTTCGCAGCAGGATCAGTACAGCCAGGAGTTCCGCTACAATTACACGAGCCAGAAGATCGACTTCGTGGTCGGTGCCTTCGGCTTCAAGCAGCGGATCGACACGCAGGGCACCGAGCAGCAGGGCCGCGACGCCACGCGCTGGAGCCTCGCGCCCTCCACCGATCCGAACAACGTCTATAATCGGCCCGAGGTGCTGAACGGCCTCACCGCGGCCAACACCCAGTATCTCAAGAGCACCAGCGCGGCGCTCTTCGGTCAGCTGAGCTGGAAGGTGACGGATGCACTGACCATCCAGCCGGGCGTCCGCCTCAACTATGACAAGAAGACCGGCTTCTATCAGCGCATCGTGACGACGGGCTCGGGAGCGCTCATCACCAGCTGCGCGCCCGCGGCCACGGCGGGCAATGCCGTGCTCACCGCGCAGTGCGGCGTCTATCAGCCGCAGCTGACTCAGCCGTCGGTCAGCGACTGGAACTTCAGCTACGACCTCAACGTGAACTATAAGTTCGCGCGCGATATCCTCGGCTATGCGACCTATGCCAAGAGCTTCAAGACCGTGGGCATCAACCAGAACGGCCTGCCGCTCGATACCAACAACCAGCCGGTGCTCTCCGCCAGCACCGTTCGGCCGGAGTCGGTCAATCATTATGAGATCGGCCTCAAGACCCAGTTCTGGGATCGCCGGGCGACCTTCAACCTCAGTGCCTTCCGCACGGATATCGACGATTTCCAGGCGACGGTGAACGGTGGCCAGTTCGGCACCGTGCGCGGCTATCTCGCCAATGCCGAGAAGGTCCGCTCGCAGGGCATAGAGGCAGACTTCAAGGTGCGCACCAGCGAGCGGTTCACGGCCTATGCAAACGCGGCCTATACCGATGCCAAATATGAGAAGTTCACCAATGCGCCGTGCCCGCCCGAGCTCTCCGGCGGCACCTTCGTCGCGGCGAACGGCAGCCAGACGCCGAGCGCCCCCGGCACGCCCGGCGGCCTCAGCCCACGCCAGTGCGACATTTCGGGGCAGGATCTGCCCGGCGTGTCGAAATGGGCCTTCTCCTATGGCGCGGAATATAACGTGCCCGTCACGCTGCTCGCCAAGGAAGGTCAGGTCTATTTCGGCGTGGACGGCAATTACCGCTCGCACTGGAACTCCAACGCCTCGCCGTCGATCTACACCAATGTGGAAGGCTATGCGCTCACCAACCTGCGCGTCGGCTTCCGCGGCGAAGGCTTCGATGTCTTCGGCTGGGTGCGCAATGCGTTCGACGTGAACTTCATCGAGAACCTGCAGGTCGCGCCGGGCAATGTCGGCCTCATCGCCGGCCAGCCGGGCGATCCGCGCACATGGGGCGGCACGCTCAAGTTCCGGTTCTAAGCGCTAAGCCGGCCTACAGGTTCGTATATAGGCCGCCCAAGGAGCGAATGCTCGACCTTAGCCCTCTCCCGCTTTCGCAGAGGAACCAAATGCGTAATTTAGCCCTCTCCCGCTTTCGCGGGAGAGGGTTGGGTGAGCGTCTTCTTGTCCAGAACGGCAGGGATCACATCGCGACATCAGCTACTGGATTCCGTTCGTGGGAATGACCGGCATTATGTAGCTGTTACAGGAATGTCACCGGATGCGGTACCGTTGGCGGTTGCCGTGATTAGCGCGGTGTCGGCGATGTCGGCGCTATGTGCTGGATGGCAGATTGGTGCAGGCGGTTTCTCTGACAAGGTTGTGGTTCACTCCGCCCATCCCATCTCGGACTGGAACGCCCGTAATCTCATAACAAAAGAAGGTTTTAAACGAAGCAGAGTAGATGGTAGTGTATTCGAGATAACCGATCAGGTAGCTAGGGTATTTTGCGCGTTTCCGGACTTTAAATTGGGTCAGTATTTTCTCAACGCTCGGAATGGCAATCTCCGCGAAGTTGTTCACCTTACTCAGCTTGAAGGTGAAAATAGGCGTTTCAACTTGAGTGTAAAATACCCGGAGATTGATCGCATTAGTTCGCCCATGATTGAGCACGGCAATTTCAATCATGGCGCCATCTTTGGCGTCAAGCGGCGTCGGCCATGCTGCCATGCGGACAATGGAGAGGATGGCCCGCTCGGACTGCACCATTGCATTTCGGGAATCGGTAGCGTCTCGCTCCGCCTTGTCGGCTTGGCGTCGAGCTATGACGTTAGCCTCTCGCGTTTCCGCAAAGGTCGCCCAAACCAAATAGACGCCAAAAGCACTCAGGATCATTCCGAAAACGGCGGAACCGCCCATGATATAGGTCCAGAGCGCGGAAGTTCGCTGCGCTACGAGATCATACTCTTCTCGCTCATATGCGCGTCTTTCGTGGCGTGCTTCATCAAGGCACTCCGTCTTCTTAGCGACCGTCATTTGGACGCAGGTATTGGCTACCTTCTCGTAGGTATAAGCGGAATATTCGCGAGCATGCTCATCGGCTTCCCGCTGGTATTTGGCACCTTCTGACTGACCCCACGATATGACGAGGGCCATCGCCAATGCGCAGGCTACCCCTCCGAGCGCTAATCCAGCCTTAGATTTTGCGCCCCAATCGCGCTTAGGCATCGCAGCAAGAACGCAGCCGTGAAGCCGCCGCGGCTAATCTTGTTGTTAAGATTTCGCTCGTTCTCGACGACCCCAATTGTCGCCAGCTTTTCGGCCAATTGCGCATAAGTCACCCCCCGGCATTTCAGCGCGCCTTTTAGCAGGTTCTTTGCGCGAGTCTCAACTCAGGCGACCTCTGCCGCCCGACCTATCCCCCCGCCTCAATAAGCCCGGCGGTTGAGTTCATGGCCCAGCGCAAGAGTGGCGAGGCCCAGCAGCGTGAAGACGATCTCGTCCGTGCCGTGCGGCATGGTGAGGGCGCCCGCCATTACGCCCAGCCCCAGCGACCCGACCGCCACCGGCAGCATCAGGCCGTGCCGCATCGCGCCGACGCCGAGCGCGACGGCGCCCAGCAGGATCGCGACGGCTAGGCCCGCTTCGTGGATGATCGGCGCGGCAAAGAGCCCGGCCATGGAGGAGAACATGCCGACGAGCAGCGCCGTCGCCAGGCAGTGCACCGCGCACAGGCCGGAGAGGCCCATGGCAAAGCGGTCGAGGCGCCAGGCATGATGTGCGTGCAGAGTCGGCATCGCCACGCAGATAGGCGCATGACGACGAAGTTACAATATATCATCATGGATAATCGGGTGGGACCATCTGCCATCTTGCACCTGTCGATGGCCCGGCGCATGGAGCAGCCATGTCTGGGACAGCAAATTCTCGCCTTTCGGGCTCGGCGCCAGTGAGCGCTGGCCATCGCCAGCCCCGGCCGCTCGCCATTGCCCGCTGGCTGCTCGCGGTCGCGGGGCTCATCCTGTTCATGGTGCTGGTCGGCGGCATCACCCGGCTCACTGAGTCGGGCCTTTCGATTACGGAGTGGAAGCCAGTGACTGGCGCGATCCCTCCGCTCACGCAGGCGGACTGGCAGGCCGAGTTCGCGCTTTACAAGCAGAGCTCGCAATATGCGCTGATGAACCAGGGCATGACGCTCGCCGCGTTCAAGCACATCTTCTTCTGGGAATATGCACACCGCCTGCTTGGTCGCCTCATTGGCCTGGCCTATGCGCTGCCGATGCTGTGGTTCTTTGCGCGGGGCGCTGTGCCGCGCGGCTATGGCCTTCGGCTGCTCGCGCTCTTGGTGCTCGGCGGGGCGCAGGGCGCGGTCGGCTGGTTCATGGTGAAGAGCGGCCTTACCGCGCGCGTGAATGTCGAGCCGGCGATGCTCGCCGCGCATCTCGGCATGGCGCTGCTGCTGCTGGGCGCCGTGGTGTGGACCGCGTGGGACATGCTGGTGCTGGCGCGCCGGCCGGATGCGCCGCGTGTCCGCCTGACGATTGGCGGTGGCGCCGTGCTCGCCATTCTTTTCCTGCAGCTTCTGCTGGGCGCACTCGTGGCCGGACTGCGCGCGGGCGCCGTCTCCAGCACATGGCCGCTGATGAACGATCATTTCGTGCCGCAGGGCATTGCCTGGTGGGGCAGCTTCTGGCTCACCATCACCAGCGATCCGTTTCTGGTCCACTTCCTCCACCGCTGGTGGGCATGGGTGGCGCTCATCGCGCTGGTGCTGACGGCCAAGGCGCTGCGGCGGCAGGGCGCGCTGGCGCTCAGCTCCGTCCTGCTCGGCGTCGTGCTGTTCCAGATCATGCTCGGCATCGCCACGGTGGTGACGATGGTCGCGCTGCCCTTCGCCGCGCTTCACCAGCTTGTCGGCGCGCTGCTTTTCGCTGTCGCGGTGGCAGGCGCACACCGGCTCGCGCAGGCCTCCCGCTAGCATCGGGTATTCAGATACCCGTCAGCAATGGCGCGCTTTTGCTTGACTTGAGCGCTGCTCCGCGTCATTAGCGCGCCACCAGCGGCGCCCGGATCGGGTGCCGTTTTGCTGTTCACGGGGCAGGCTCTTTCAAGGCCCGGCCCATCTACGGAGTCACAGGGCCATGAAGGCGCTCATGAAGACGACCAAGTCGGCCAATGCCGCCACGGTCGAGAAGAAGTGGCTGCTGATCGACGCGGAGGGCCTCGTCGTTGGCCGCGCTGCCTCGATCATCGCCAATATCCTGCGCGGCAAGCACAAGCCGAGCTACACCCCGCATGTCGATTGCGGTGACAATGTCATCGTCATCAATGCCGACAAGGTGAAGTTCACGGGCAAGAAGCTGACCGACAAGGTCTATTACAAGCACACCGGCTATGCCGGCGGCATCAAGGAAACGACGCCGCAGAAGATCCTCGAGGGTCGCTTCCCCGAGCGCGTGCTGGAGAAGGCCGTTGAGCGCATGATCCCGCGCGGCCCGCTTGGTCGCCAGCAGATGCGCAACCTGCGCGTTTTCTCCGGCGCTGAGCACACGCATGAAGCTCAGAACCCCGAAGTGCTCGACATCGCGTCGCGCAACCGCAAGAACAAGGTGGGTGCCTAATGTCCGACACCGTCAATTCGCTTTCCGATCTTCAGGATCTCGGTGCCGCCACGGCTGCTCCCGCTGAGGGTGACGCCGCTGCGCCTGCCGCGCCGGTCGTCTCGAACGCGCCGCTGCGTAGCCAGGAGCTGGACAAGTTCGGCCGCTCCTACGCGACCGGCCGCCGCAAGGATGCCGTCGCTCGCGTGTGGGTGAAGCCCGGCACCGGCAAGATCACGGTCAACGGCCGCGATCAGGAGACCTATTTCGCGCGTCCCACGCTGCGTCTCGTCATCAACCAGCCCTTCACCGTCACGGAGCGGACCGGCCAGTATGATGTCATCTGCACCGTCAAGGGCGGCGGCCTCTCGGGTCAGGCCGGCGCGGTCAAGCATGGCATTGCCCAGGCGCTGACCAAGTACGAGCCGGCGCTGCGTCCGGCCGTGAAGGCGGAAGGCTTCCTCACGCGCGATAGCCGCGCCGTCGAGCGTAAGAAGTACGGCAAGGCGAAGGCCCGCCGCAGCTTCCAGTTCTCGAAGCGCTAATCGTTTCCAGAACACAGGTTTCAGGGGAGGGGCTGCTTCGGCGGCCCCTTTTCTTTTGGGGAAAACCCATGTGCGGCCCCGCGCGACGCAACCGCGCTTTCCTGCGCGCACTCTCTTGCCCGCCACCACAGGCTGATGCTAACCGCTCATTCCATGAATCCGCCACCTGAAATCATCCGAGTCACGGCCCACCGCGTCGCCTGCGACGGCTCCGGCCATGGCATCCCCGCCGCGCTTGGCCATCCGCGCGTGTTCCTGGAGATCGACGAGCATGGCTATGTCGATTGCGGCTATTGCGATCGGCGCTTCGTGCTCGCGCATGGCCCCGCCGACACGCCGGATCTGGCAGCCAAGCCGGACATTTCCTCGGGCGCCAGCCTTTAAGAATTTGGGGAGTCAGGCGGCGAACGCCTGACGCTCCCTGCGACACCGCGCTACGACGGCCGCGCGGCGTATGTGCGCCGATGCTTCGTCCGTCTCGCGCGGGCGCCCAACCACCCCGTCACTTCGCCTGTCCGTGCGGCTCCAAGCGCGGCGTCACCCTGTAGAACCCACCGTCACCCCGGACTTGATCCGGGGTCCCGCTTCTTGGCAAACAGGCGACGTTGCGCTTCGTTGATCGCGCCGTCATCCCAATCGACCTCACGCTTGGACAACGGGATATGGGCGCGCCGGTACTCGTTGTCGTAAAACAGGGTGCCGTGAATGCCGAGTGCGTCGCGCTTCAGGATCGGGCGATTCCAGAGGGGCGTAAGGACGGCGATCGCGGCTTCTTCGCCAAGCCGCTCGAAAAGGTCTTCGACCAGTTCGATGTCTCGCCCGTCCGGAAAGATCGCCGCGAACTCGTCCTCTGTCGCCTGAAACACGCTGAAGGTTGCGTTTACAGCGCCGTCGATGATCTGGACGTTCTTCATGATCAGTCTTTCGGAGTTTGACAGGATAATTAAAAATGATCCCGTTCCCATTGACCCACGTAACAGCCGGTCCCTAGCTGTTGCTTTTTAGGTGGGCAGTTTCACTGGCGGCAACCCTTGCTGCGCGCGACACTCATTAAGAGCCGGCAAAATAATGTCGCGCAGGCGCTCCAACTCTTGTTCGAGCGCAAGTAATTTTAGTTCGGCTAACTCCAAATCAGTTCTCCTTTAAACGGGCGAATCGGATAGGAGCGACCTTATTATCATGAAAGCGATAAGAAGAACAGAATGGGAACTTTTCAACTCGAAGTTGAATATTTCAGTGACTCGCCAAGCCGTCAAACTCCCGATATGCAAGTGGGATGACCCTTCCGGCACTAGCTGCGGCAACTAAAGCGATCGCTCAGTTTCCCGGGTGGAGTGAACCTGAGCCTGAGACCGGCTATTGCTGGTTTCACGCACCCTTGATGGTTGCGGGCGTCGTCCAACAGGGCTTCGTTCTACACGGCGGTTATCTAAAGCATGTGCCAGACGCGAATGTTTCGTTCGAGTTGTTAGTGAGCAAGCCGGGCGGCAAGCGAAAGTTGGCAATCGGACGCATTGATTGGAAGGCGGTGCGAGGCGGTCACACAAATCCCAAACGAAAGGGAAGTCCCCTGTCCGGAAAGCGAGTGAGTCATAGCCATCATCACTCGTTCGACCTGAACTGGTTAACCGCTGAGGATCGTATGCGATCTGGAAACCTCCCGATGGCAGAAGATATTGACCAAAGAATTCAAACCTTTGAGTCCCTTCGTTCAGAAGTTGGGAAACTCTTTCGAATCAATAACATAGACGTTGTAACGCCCCCTAAGTGGGAGTATGATTTGTTTGTAAATGGCTAGCCAAATCGACATAACCAAGGGAATTGCGCGCGCGGTTGAGGCGGCAGCCTCTGAGCTTGTGCGCGTTTCGCATTGGGGTGGGTCGAGCTACATCAGCCTGCCTCTCATCATGCCTAGCGGCACGTCGGCAACTGTCCGTGTTTCTGACAGTGGAGCGGGCTTTCGTGTCGATGATGGGGGCTTCGCATATCGGGAATTGGAAGCAATAGGCGCTGAGAGATCGTTCCCGAAGGCAGCGACAAAGTATGCCGCTTTTGAAGAGCTTCAAACCGATCGTCGTTCGATTTTCACTTACGCGACAGAGTCGGAGCTAGTGCGGGCAATTTGTGATGTTGGCACCGCCTCCCATGCTGTGGTCGATGATGTCTATCGGCGACTGGGGGACGAAGGAGCTGCGGAGATTGAGGACTATTTGCGCGAGCGACTGGAGGCAATCTTCGTGGGCGCGCGAGTCGAGCCCGAAGAGGAGATAAAGGGAGCCAGCTCTCATACATGGAGAATGAGCGCGGCGGTTCACCTATCGAGCGGACTGATTGTGTTTCAGGCTGTGCCGAACCACGCATATTCAGTCTATCGAGCTAGCACAGCTTTTAGAGACCTTAGCGAGCTTCCGACGCCTCCCAAATGCATTGCCGTAGTGAAGGATATGCGTGCACTAGGCGACAATCTAAACGTGTTGGCGCAAGCGGGCCGCGTTATTCAGGGTGATCAGCCAGACGAAACTTACAGGGTCGCGGCAGCGTGACGCCTTTCCTTTTCGCCGGCGCTTGCCTTTGGCTGATTGTCTGACTTTGTTGCTCAGGCGGAGCGGACGACATAGAACCAGCCGATCGCGATCAGTGCGAGCAATGGTGGGGCGCGTTACAGCGCTCCAAAATATCGAACACCCTTACCCGCTCGTGATGGTTCGCGGAAGGTGAACACCGAAGAGATGGCGCTGCAGTGCTTGGCGCTAATCTGCGCATGGATTGACCGAACCGACGCCCTAAACAGCCGTCAGAAGCCTTCCACGATGCTGGCATGGAAACTCCCGCCGGAACGATAGTCGTAGTGTGCTTAATCTTGTCAATCCCCTTTCCTACACCGCCCTTCCTCATCCACACTCGCGCATCCGCTCCGTCTGTCTGAGGCCGTACGATGCCCGCTTGTCGCCCCTCCGCGCCCTCTCTCCGCAGCGTCGATTTTTTTGCTCTAAGGACTAGAACCTTTAGAACCTTTCGCGGCCAGCCGGTGCCCTCCGCCGCCCGCACCGCCGCCTCGCCGTCCCCGCGTTTCGCCCGCAAAACCGCTCGGTCGCGATATGGGCCATATTGCGATTGGGCTTCGCGCCCGGCGCCCCTATATTCACGCCCATGACCGACACGCTCCACGCATCCGACTCGTCTGCCCCGCAGATCACAGACGTCCGCTCCTTCCTTTATCGGGATGGCGCGCTCGATCCCGATGGCGCGAAGCGCCTCACCGCGCAGGCGCTCGGCGCGTGCGAGGATGGCGAGCTCTATCTTCAGTATCGCGCCACGGAGAGTTTTGGCTTCGATGACGGCCGGCTCAAGACCGCCGATTATTCCACCGATGCCGGCTTCGGCCTGCGCGGCGTCTCGGGCGAGATGACCGGCTTCTCTCACGCGAACGACATTTCGGAGGCCGCGATCCGCAAGGCGGCGCAGACCCTGCAGCTTCTCGACCCCGCGAAGCACGCCCCCGCCGCCGCGCCCGCGCGCACCAATCGTCACCTCTATACGGAGGCGAACCCGCTCGATCTGGTGCCCTTTGCGAAGAAGGTGGAGCTGTGCGCGGCGATTGACGCTGCCGCCCGCGCGCGCGATCCGCGCGTGGTGCAGGTCTCCGCGAGCCTCGCGGGGAGCTGGTCGGTGGTCGAGATCGTCCGGGCGGACGGCTTCGTGGCGACGGACGTGCGGCCGCTGGTGCGCTTGAACGTCTCCGTCATCATGGAGGAGAATGGCCGCCGCGAGACCGGCGTGTTCGGCATTGGCGGGCGCTATCTCTATGACTCGCTCTTTGAGGAAGCGACCTGGCGCCGCGCCATTGATGAGGCGATTGCCCAGGCGGAGGTCAATCTGCGCTCTGTCGCTGCGCCTGCTGGCGAGATGACTGTGCTGCTTGGCCCCGGCTGGCCCGGCGTGCTGCTGCACGAGGCGATCGGTCACGGGCTGGAGGGCGACTTCAATCGCAAGGGCACCTCCGCTTTCTCCGGCCGCATTGGCGAGCGCGTCGCGGCGCCCGGCGTCACGGTGGTGGATGACGGCTCGATCATGAACAGGCGCGGCTCGCTCAGCATCGATGATGAGGGCACGCCGACGCAGGAGACGGTGCTGATCGAGGACGGCATACTGCGCGGCTACATGCAGGACCGGCTGAACGCCCGGCTCATGGGCGTCTCCGCCACGGGCAATGGCCGGCGCGAGAGCTATGCGCACGCGCCCATGCCGCGCATGACCAACACCTTTGCGAAGGCTGGCAATGACGATCCGGCCGAGCTGCTGAGCCGCGTGAAGAACGGCATCTTCGCCAAGAGCTTCGGCGGCGGTCAGGTGGATATCGTCTCGGGCAAGTTCGTCTTCACGTGTACGGAGGCCTATCGCGTGCAGGACGGCAAGCTGGGCGATCCCATCAAGGGCGCCACGATCATCGGCGACGGGCCGACCGCGCTCACCCGCGTCATCGGCATCGGCAATGATCTCGCGCTGGATGAGGGCATTGGCGTGTGCGGCAAGGGCGGGCAGAGCGTGCCCGCCGGCGTCGGTCAGCCCACCCTGCTGCTGGACGGTCTCACCGTCGGCGGCACGGCGGCGGCGGCCTGAGCCGATGGCATCGCAGCCGCCCTCCGGCCAAACGCCCCCCAGCGAAACCCCCGCTGGCGACTGGGCCGACGCGATCCTCGATTACTGGCTGAAGGAGCTGGGGAGCGAGGGCTGGTGGGTGAAGTCTGCCGCGACCGATGCCACGATCACGCGGCGCTTCGGCGCGCTCTGGGAGGAGAAGCAGGCCGACGCGCCCGCGAGTTTCCTTGGCCGCGCTGATACTGCGCTCGCCGCCATCCTCCTGTTCGATCAGTTCCCGCGCAATATGTTCCGGGGCGATGCGAAGGCCTTCTCCACGGATGCGCTCGCGCGGGAGATTGCGCGCGGTGCCATTGCGCGCGGCTATGATGTGCAGACCGGCGGGCCGGTTCGCGCCTTCTTCTATATCCCCTTCATGCACAGCGAGGATCTCGCCGATCAGGAGCATTGCCTCAAGCTCATCGACCAGCCGGGGCTGGAGGAGAATTTAGAGTTCGCGCGCAAGCATCACGCTGTTGTCGCGCGCTTCGGCCGCTTCCCCCATCGCAATGCCGTGCTCGGGCGGGAGAACCGCCCCGGCGAGGAGGAAGCGATCGCGGAAGGCGCGGGCTGGTAGCGGTTTAGGCGCTACTCACGCTGCTTCCAGCGCCTGCGCGATGTCCGCGATCAGGTCGTCGGGATGCTCGACGCCGATCGAGAGCCGGATGGTCGATGCCAGCACGCCGATCCGCTCACGCACATCCAGCGGCACCCCGCTGTGGGTCATCGCCGCCGGGTGGCTAGCCAGCGACTCGGTGCCGCCCAGGCTCACCGCGAGCTTGAGGATCTGGAGCGCGTTGAGGAAGCGGAACGCCGCTGCCTCGCCGCCCGCAATGTCGAAGGAGAAGGTCGATCCCGCGCCTGAGCACTGCCGCGCGAAGAGCTGGCCCACCCGCGATGCAGGGTCCGCGAAGGAGAGATAGTGCAGCTTCTCGACCTTGGGGTGGTCGCGCAGATACTCCGCGACGATGCGGGCATTCTCGTTGGCGCGGTTCATCCGCAGCGAGAGCGTTTCCAGGCTGCGCCCCAGCATCCAGCAGCTGTGGGGATCGAGCTGTGTCCCGATCGCGCTGCGGAGTGCGCGGACGGGTTTGAGCACTGCCTTCGATGCCAGCGCCGCACCCGCGATCAGGTCCGAATGTCCGCCCACATACTTGGTGAGCGAATAGAGCGAGATGTCTGCGCCGTGCTGGATCGGCCGCTGGAAGACCGGGCCGAGCAGCGTGTTGTCGCACATCACGACCGGGCGGTGTCCCTGCCGCGCGGCGATCTCGTCCGCCACGCGCTTCATCAGGGCGAGGTCGACGATCCCGTTGGTCGGGTTGGCGGGGCTTTCGACCAGGATTGCGCAAACGCGCCCCTTCGCCATCGCGGTCTCCGCCGCCGCGCGCACCTCGGCTTCGTCGATGCCATCTGCAAAGCCTACTGCCGCAACCTGTAGGTCGGCAAAGGTCTTCGCCAGCAGCGTCTCGGTGCCGCCGTACAGCGGCTGCGAATGAAGGATCACGTCGCCCGGCCGCGCATAAGCAAGCAGCGCCGTCGCGATGGCGGACATGCCCGAGGAGAAGAGCGCGCAGGCCTCCGTCCCTTCATAGACGGCGAGCCGGTCCTCTACGATCTCGCTGTTGGGATGGTTGAAGCGGGAATAGACGAGCCCGGCGGCGCTGCCGGCGGGAGGTTCCTTGCGGCCCGACGTGTAGTCGAAGAAGTCGCGCCCTTCCTCGGCGCTCTTGAAGACGAAGGTGGAGGTGAGAAACACCGGCGGCTTGACCGCGCCTTCGGAAAGCTCGGGGTCGAAGCCGTAGTTCAGCATCAGCGTTTCGGGGTGGAGGCTATGGTTTCCGATCCGGGTTTTGTTCGGGCGCGGCGCAGTCATGTGTTGTTCTCCTTCGCCCACATTTTTTTGGGCTAAGTCTGGCAGGATGGACAATAGAAGGTTGAGCGGCCGGAATCGACCCGTCGGCTGACCGTTCCGCCGCACGGGCAGGTCTCCCCTTCGCGCCCATAGACGCGCCAGTCCTTGGCGAAGTAGCCCAGCTCCCCGTTCGGCCGGGCATAGTCGCGCAGCGTCGATCCGCCAGCGGCGATGGCGGCAGTAAGCACATCGCGAACGGCGTCCACGAGATGCGCAAGCTTCGCCTTCGATATGCCGCCCGCTGCGCAGGTCGGAGCAATGCCCGCCATGTTGAGCGCTTCGCACACATAGATGTTGCCCAGGCCGGCGACGATCCGCTGGTCTAGCAGCATCGCCTTGATCGGCGCGGCGCGTCCGGAGAGTGAGGCGGCGAGGCGCGCCGCCGTGAAGTCCGGTCCCAGCGGCTCCGGGCCCATTGCCGCAAAAGCGGGGTAGGCAGAGAGTGCCGAACTGGAGACAAGATCGACGAAGCCGAAGCGGCGGGGATCGTTGAGAGCAAGATCGTGCTGGCCGGTATGAAGCAGCAGATGATCGTGCTTGCCGATCTCTGCCGGGTCGATCCGCCAGCGCCCTGACATGCCGAGATGGAAGATCATCGTGTCGCCCCGGTCGGTATCGATCAGGCCATATTTCGCGCGTCGTCCCAGCGCGACGACCTGCGCGCCAGTGAGGCGCTGGCGCAGGTCGACGGGGAATGGGAAGCGGAGGTCGGCCCGGCGGGGCTCGACGGCGACAAGTCTTGCGCCGTCGAGAACGGAGCGGAGACCGGCGACGGTGGTTTCAACTTCTGGAAGTTCAGGCATATGAGCAATGTAATAGGACGTTCGGCTCCGGCCAATGCGAAGAGAAACGTAGCATATTGCAACTTATCCCCTTTGCGGTAAGGCTCTGCGCACCCTCACCAAAGAGTTTTCCCGTGCAGATCAGCATGTATGACGCGTCCGTACCGATTTTCGTGAAGATGCTCACCAACATGCGGAGCTGGCTCGACAAGGCGGCGGCCGAAAAGGACGAGGCGACGATCCTCGAAGCCAGGCTCGCTCCGGACATGCGAGCCTTCCCCGCGCAATATCAGATGGCGTCCGACTCCGCGAAAAACGGCATTGCGCGTCTCGCGGGGATTGCCCCGCCCGCTATGCCCGATACGGAGTCGAGTTTTGCAGACCTACGCGAGCGCTGCGACAAGACCATCGCCTTCATCCAGAGTGTCGACCGCGCGCTTATCGACGAGAGCGCAGACCGGCGGGTCGAGATCCGCTTTCCGCAGGGCCACGGCTATGGCTTTGCGGGCCTCGATTATCTCACCAGCTTTGCGCTGCCCAACTTCTTTTTCCACGCGACCACTGCCTACGCGATTCTGCGGGCGCAGGGCGTGAGCATGGGCAAGCCCGACTTCCTCCAGCATATGGGCCCGCCTAATCTCGGCCCTGCCTGATCGGTTTGCCGCTGACGCGCGATCGGCGCGTGCCAGACGGTGCGCGGCTCGCTAAGTGCTGACGCTATGAAGACCGACCGCGGCGACATGCGCGCCTACGCCATGCTCATGATCGTGATGCTGCTCTGGGCAGGCAATACGATCGTGGGCCGGGCGGTGCGCGAGGATGTGCAACCCTTCACGCTTGCGCTGGTTCGCTGGGCCGGCGCTCTGTGCCTTCTGCTTCCCTTCGCACTGCCGACCTTGATTCGCGAGGGGCGCGCCATTGCGCAGGGCTGGTTCCCGATCCTTCTGCTGGGGCTCCTGGGCATCGGCGCGTTCAATGCGCTTCTCTATTCCGGCCTGCGGGAAACCACGGCGACCAACGCCATGCTGCTTCAGGCCGGTATTCCCGCGCTGGTGCTTCTTCTGGATGGCGTGTTGTTTCATGTCCGCCCCCGCCGCTGGCAGGTCATTGGTGTCTTCTTCTCGACGCTGGGCGTATCCGTGATCGTCTTTCAGGGCGATGTGGGAAAGGCGATGGGGCTGCATTTCGGCCATGGTGACCTCTTCATTCTCGCCGCCGTGGTTGCATGGGGTTTCTACACGGTGCTGCTGCGACTGCGTCCCGCCATTTCGCCCGTGAGTTTCATCGCCACCACCTTTGCGATCGGCGTGTGCGCCATGGCGCCGCTTGCCTTCATGGAGTTGAGCAGCGGCGGGATGTCCGTGCTCGGCCCGCGTCTCATCGGCGGCTTCGTCTATGTTGCGATTTTCCCGTCGCTCATTGCCTATTCCATCTTCAACGCAGCCGTCGCGCGGATTGGTCCGGGCAGTGCCGGGCAGGCGATCACTTTGATGCCGCTCTTTGGGGCTTTGCTCTCGGCCCTGCTGCTGGGAGAGACGCTGCACGGCTATCATGCCGTGGGCATGGCGCTGATCCTTATGGGCATTGTCGTCACGGCGCTGCACGGGCGCGGTGGCGCGGCGCAAGACTCCGCTGGCACCGACCCGGTGGCGCCGCTAGAGCGGGCGTCATGAACGACACAGCATCCTTCGGTTATCGCGATGTTCCTGCGCAGGAGAAAGCGGGCCTCGTGCGTGGCGTCTTCTCCGGCGTCGCCCCCAAATACGACCTGATGAACGACGCCATGTCCGGCGGCATGCATCGCGTATGGAAAGACCAGTTCGTGCGGCGGCTCAAGCCTCGCGCGGGCGAAGCCATCCTCGACATGGCCGGGGGCACGGGCGACATCGCCTTCCGGATTCTGAAGTCCGGCGCTCAGGTGACGGTCGCGGACATCAATCCGGAGATGCTCGCCGTGGGCGTGGCGCGGGCGCGGAAGAAAGGCATCGATGGGCTGGTCTGGGCGGAAGAAAATGCCGAGACGCTCAGCTTCGCCGACAAGAGCTTCGACGGCTACACAATCGCATTTGGTATCCGCAATGTGACGGACATTCCGGCGGCTCTCAGGGAAGCCCATCGTGTGCTCAGATATGGTGGCCGGTTCTTCTGTCTCGAGTTCTCGACCACGGTCTGGCCGGGCTTCTCGGATGTATACGATGCCTATTCGCACAAGCTCGTTCCGCAACTGGGCAAGCTGTTCGCCGGCGACGCCGAGAGCTACCGCTATCTCATCGAATCAATCCGCCGCTTCCCGGACATGCCGACTTTTGCCCGCATGATCGCGGATGCCGGCTTCGCCCAGGTAAAGGCCGAGCCGATCCTTGGTGGGCTCGTCGCGATCCATAGCGGCTGGAAGGTCTGACCGCCCGCGCATGACTGCTCACGCAACGCATCTCTGGCGCCTGCTCAAATGGGGCCGCACGCTTGCCCGCCACGGCGGGCTCAAGGGCATCGAGCAGGACAGGAACACCCCCGCTCCGGTCAGGCGACTGGCCCGCATCGCGAGACTTGGCGCGCGTGTGCCGAAGCAGCCGCGCTATGCAGAGGCCTTCCGCGCGATCGGTCCCGCTGCGATCAAGCTGGGCCAGACTCTCGCGACTCGCCCCGACCTCGTTGGGGAGGAGGCAGCGCGCGATCTCCTGAGCTTGCAGGACGCATTGCCGCCCGTTCCGTTCGCGGCAATCCGCGACCAGATCGAGGGCAGTTTCGGCGTACCGCTCGACGTGCTGTATGCGCAGTTCGATCCGGTGCCGGTCGGTGCGGCATCCATTGCGCAGGTCCATAAGGCCGTGACGCTCGATGGTCGCACCGTCGCGGTGAAAGTGCTTCGTCCCGGCGTCGAGCGGCGTTTCGCCCGCGATATCGAGACCTATGAATGGGCGGCGGCGCATCTCGAGCGGTTCGGCAGTGAAGCGGCGCGGCTGCGGCCTCGCCTCGTCATCGCCAATATGAAGCGCTGGACCGCTCGCGAGCTGGATCTGCGGCGTGAGGCGGCCTCCGCGTCCGAACTTGCCGAGCATATGGCAAGCGTGCCCGGCTATCACATTCCCACGATCGACTGGGACCGGACCACCGGCCGCGTCATGACGCTGGAGTGGATAGACGGCATCAAGATCAGCAACCGTGCCGCCTTGGTCGCCGCCGGGCATGATGTGAGCGCTATTGCCGCGCGGCTGGTCAACGCCTTCCTGAAGCAGGCGATCGCCGACGGCTATTTCCATGCCGACATGCATCAGGGCAATCTCTTCGTGAAGGCGGACGGGACGATCGCGGCGATCGACTTCGGCATCATGGGACGGATCGACCGGCGCGCGCGGCTGTGGCTGGCGGAAATTCTCTACGGTCTCATCACCGGCAACTACGCCCGAGTGGCCGAAATCCATTTCGAGGCGCAATATGTGCCGGCGCATCACAATGTCGCGGAGTTCGCGACCGCCCTGCGCGCCGTGGGCGAGCCGATGCGTGGCAAGCCAGTGAGCGAGCTTTCAGTGGGGCAGATGCTGGACGGTCTGTTCGCCATCACCCGCGATTTCGATATGCAGACCCAGCCGCACCTCCTTCTTCTCCAGAAGACGATGGTGATGGTGGAAGGCGTTGCGACGATGCTCGATCCCGCCATCAACATGTGGGATGTCTCCGGCCCCTATGTGAAGGCGTGGCTGCGCGACGAACTCGGCCCGGAAGCGAAGCTTGCCGACACGCTGCGTGAGAACATGATTACGCTCGCCCGTCTGCCCGATCTCATCCGTCGCATCGAGGACCGCTATCCTCCGGCGGGCGGAGCGCCGCCTCCGCCGCCGCTCCCGGAGATCAAGCTGATGCGCGTGGGCAGTGGCTGGCGCTATGGGCTGACCGCGATCGCCGCCGCCGCTCTTGGGGCGGGGGCGATGTGGGTGCTAGGATAGCGCAATGAGCAAGCGCATCCTCCTCATCGTCTCGGGCGGCATTGCTGCCTACAAGTCGCTTGAGCTGGTGCGCCTGCTGCGGCGGGAAGGCATTGCGGTGCGCGCGGTGATGACGCAGAGCGCGAAGCAGTTCGTGACGCCGCTCTCTCTTGGCGTCCTCACTGAGGACCATGTCTATGGCGACATGTTCGATCTCAAGGAAGAGCGCGAGATTGGCCATATCGAGCTCAGCCGTCAGGCCGACCTGATCGTCGTCGCGCCCGCGACGGCCAACATCCTCGCAAAAATGGCGGCAGGCATTGCCGACGATCTGGCGAGCACGCTGCTGCTCGCGACCGACAAGCCCGTGTTGACCGTGCCCGCGATGAACGTGCGGATGTGGCATCACAAGGCAACGCAGCGGAACCTCGCACAGCTCCGCGCGGACGGCATCCATGTGATGGAGCCGGACGAAGGCGTGATGGCCTGCAACGAGTGGGGGCGGGGCCGCCTGCCCGAGCCCCCTGCCATCGTTGCGGAGATAAAGGCGCTGCTTGCTGTGCCGCGCGGGCTCGATCCATTGGCTGACCAGCCCGATTTCGCCGATGAGGAACGCGTTTCGCGCCTTGCGGGCAAGCATGTGCTGGTCACCGCGGGGCCGACGCACGAGCCGATCGATCCGGTGCGGTACATTACCAATCGCTCGTCGGGCAAACAGGGTTTCGCTATCGCTGCGGCTGCAGCCCGTGCGGGCGCAAGGGTCACAATGGTTGCCGGACCAGTCGGCCTGCCGACGCCCACAGGCGTCACGCGAGTTGATGTCGAGACCGCGCGCGAGATGCTCAGCGCAGTCGAGACGGCGCTTCCCGCCGACGTTGCGATCATGGTTGCAGCCGTGGCGGACTGGCGCTCGGCGGACGAGGCACCGCGCAAACTCAAAAAAGACGGCGCCGGCGCCCCAGCGCCGCTGGAGCTTATCGAAAATCCGGACATTCTCGCGATCATTGGCGCCTCGCCCCATCGCCCCGGTCTCCTCATTGGCTTCGCTGCCGAGACCAACGATGTCGTCCCCCATGCGAAGGCCAAGCTTGCGAAGAAGGGTGCGGACTGGATCGTCGCCAACGACGTGTCGGGAGATGTGATGGGCGGCACGCATAACGCCGTGCATCTCGTCACGGCTGCGGGCGTCGAGAGCTGGAGCGAGATGCCCAAGGACGCCGTGGCTGCGCGGCTGGTGGAGAAAATTGCCGATGCCCTTAGTGAGTGAAGCCGTGCCGGTTAAGATCAGGCGTCTGCCCCATGGCGGGGGGCTTCCGGTTCCGGCCTACGCCACAGCGGGCGCCGCAGGCATGGACGTGGTCTCCGCCGAGGATGTGACGTTGCCACCGATGGGCCGGCACGCCGTCGCCACCGGGTTCGCGCTTGCGATTCCCGACGGCTACGAGATTCAGGTGCGGCCGCGCTCGGGTCTGGCGCTCAAGCATGGCATTTCGCTGCCCAATACGCCCGGCACGATCGACAGTGACTATCGCGGGGAGTTGAAGATCATTCTGGTCAATCTGGGTGAAGAGCCGTTCGTCATTGCGCGCGGCGATCGCATCGCGCAGCTCGTGCTGGCGCCCGTGACTCTGGCGAGCCTGATCGAAGTAGCCGAGCTGGACGAGACAGTGCGGGGCACGGGCGGCTTCGGCTCGACCGGCGTGGCGAGTGTCGCCTGACTCGACTTGTCGTCTGCGCCGCCTAGACTGATCCCATGAGTCTCACCGACGCCCAGATCGAACGTTACCAGCGCCACCTGCTGCTGAAGGAGATCGGCGGCGCAGGGCAGGCGCGGCTGCTCTCGGCGCAGGTCGTGGTGATTGGCGCGGGCGGCATTGGCTGTCCGGCAATTGCCTATCTGGCGGCTGCGGGCGTGGGGACGATCCGCGTGATCGACCCGGACCAGGTTTCCCTCTCCAATCTTCAGCGCCAGATCCTGTTCGGCACGCATGATGTCGGCGCCCCGAAAGCGGAAGTCGCGCGTGACGCGGTCGCGCGGCTGAACCCGGACTGTCATCTCATCCCGATCAACATGCGCATCGACGCCGGCAATGCCGCAGTTCTGCTGCGGGACGCGGATATCGTGCTCGATGGCTGCGATAATTTCCCGACCCGCCTCGCCGTGTCGGACGCCGCCACGCATCTGCGCGTGCCGCTCGTCAGCGCGGCGGTCGGCCAGTTCGAGGGGCAGATCGGAGTCTGGCGCGGATGGGAAGCGGGCCAGCCCTGTTATCGCTGCCTTGTCGGTGATGCGCCGGGCGATGGCACGCGCGACTGCGCCAGTGAAGGCGTGCTGGGTGCGCTCACGGGAGTCATCGGCGCGATGGCGGCGCTGGAAGTGATCCGTGCGCTCGTGCCCTTTGGCGAATCGATGACCGGGGGTCTGCTCGTCGCGGATCTGCTGGCCCAGCGCTATCGGTCGATGCACGTGCCCAAGGATGCCTCTTGCCCCGCCTGCGCTGTCATGACGGCGGACGCGTGACGACGTCGCGATCATGAGCGGAAGGCCGCCGCTGGCCATGATTGTCGCGACGGACGATGCCGAGCGGCTGCGCGCCGCTCTCATGCTCGCGCGATGCGAGATCGCGCTGGGGGGATCTGCCCGCCTCTTCGCGCAGGGCCGGGCCGTCCGCCTTCTCACGCAGGGAGAGGAGCAGCCGGAGGACGCATCATGGATCGCCGCTGGCGAAGCGGCCTTGGCCGATCTGCTGAGCGAAGCGCTTGAGGACGGGGTGGCGGTGGTGGCCTGCCAATCCGGGCTTGCCTTGGCCGCAGTTTCGGCTCAGCAACTGGAGCCGCGGATCGCCATTGGCGGGATGATCGGCTTCCTTGCGGATCTTACCCAAGAGGCGCGATTGCTATTCACCTGAGGATGACACGCGCGACATTTCATGTTAATCGCGCGCCGAATCTTGAAATAAACGAGAAGTCTGACTGATGAGTGCCTTCACTGTGCTGCCGTCGCCTAACCTGACATCGGACGATCAGCGCGCCGCGCTGATGGCTGACCCCGGCTTTGGCCGGGTCTTCACGGATCATATGGTGACAATCCGCTATACCGAAGGACAGGGCTGGCACGACGCAGTGCTTGGCCTTCGTCAGCCAATCCCGCTCGATCCCGCTGCAGCAGTGCTGCACTATGCGCAGGAGATCTTCGAGGGCCTGAAGGCTTACAGATTGCCGGATGGATCGATCGCGAGTTTCCGCCCGGAAGCGAACGCCGCGCGGTTCAATGCCTCCGCCCGCCGGCTCGCCATGCCCGAGCTGCCGGAAGAGCTGTTCATCGAGAGCATCCGCCAGCTTGTCGGCATCGACCGGGACTGGGTGCCGGGCGCGGACAAGGGCACGCTCTATCTGCGTCCCTTCATGTTCGCGAGCGAAGCATTTCTGGGCGTCCGCCCTGCTCGGGAATATATCTATTGCCTCATAGCCTCTCCGGTGGGCGGCTATTTCAAGGGCGGAAAATCAGCCGTTACGCTGTGGGTCAGCCAGGATTATGTGCGCGCCGTTCCCGGCGGCACGGGTTCGGCCAAATGCGGCGGCAATTACGCCGCGAGCCTCCTGCCGCAGGCCGAGGGGATCGATCATGGCTGCGATCAGGTGCTGTTCCTGGACGCTGTCGAGCGCAAGTGGATCGAGGAACTTGGCGGCATGAACGTTATGTTCGTGATGACGGACGGGACGATCGTCACTCCGCCGCTGGATGGCTCCATCCTGCCGGGCGTGACGCGTGATACGCTGCGCCAGCTTGCCGGTGAAGCGGGCTATACCGTCAAGGAAGAGCGCTACAGCATCGATCAGTGGGAAGCCGACGCCAAGAGCGGCCGCCTCCGGGAGTGCTTCGCGTGCGGCACGGCGGCCGTCATCACGCCGATCGGCGAAGTGAAGAGCCGCAACGGCGGTTTCGTCATCGGCAATGGCGACGGCGGCGAAGTGGCCCGCGCGTTGCGCGAGACGCTTGTCGGCATCCAGACCGGCACGCGGCCGGACACTCATGGCTGGATGACGCGGCTCGCGTGAAGGCAGGAGGGCGGGGGCTCGACCCCTCCGCCTCCGGCCGCCTTTACGCGCTTGCGGCGCGTGTCGGCACACCCAGCCAGCGGGCGAGGCCCGGTATATGCGGCAGCACCAGCCGCTCGAACAGCCAGAGCGCCAGCAGCGAGGCAGCGAGCAACGGAAGCAGTGCGGCGAGCACAAGCAGGATCGCGACGACTCCGCCCATGCGGCTGGGCACGCTGGCAGGGGGCGGGGCGCCCAGCGCATCCTCGGGCTTGCGTCGGCGCCACATGACGAACCCACTCACGGCCATGGTGACGAGGCCAACTGCGGTCAGCACGCCGATAAGCTGATTGACCCAGCCGAAGAGCTGACCCTCGTGCCACGCAATGCCATAACCGACGATGCGGTCAGCGAGATGGCCGTCGGCAAAGCCTTCGCGTGAGAGCTCCTCTCCTGTCGTGCCGTCATAAGTGATGGAGGCGCGCAGGGGACGGTTCTGGGCCTCGGACCGAATGGTCCAGGCCATGACTCCCGGTCGTCCGAACGGACCCGGCGCTCCGGGCGGCGTGACGATCACCGGAAAGGCCAGCGTCTCCCCGCGCGCCTTCGCCACCATGGCGTCCAGCGTGATCGGGGAGGCAGCCGCGACCGGCATGGGCGGCATCGCGTGCATCATCGCAGCATGGTCATGTTCGGCGTGCGGATCGCCTGCGGGCGAGGGGGCTTCGCCGCCCAATGTCCAGTCTTGCTCGCCTTTGACCCAGCCGAGCTCCGTACGGACGGTCTTGAACGCGCTTCCCCATAGTCCTGCCCAGGGCAAACCGGTGGTGAGCAGGACCAGCACCAGCCCGGATATCCAGAAGCCGGTGACGGCGTGCAGGTCACGCCAGAACATGCGCTTGCCTTTGCCAAGGCGGGGCCAGAGCACGCCGGCCAGTCCGGTGCCGCGTGGCCACCAGAGATAAAGGCCAGTGAGCACCAGCACGATTCCCCAGCTCGCCGCGAGTTCCACCAGCCAGCTTCCCCGTTTGCCCAGCAGCAGCTGCCCGTGGATATCCTTGTCGATCTCCATGAGGCGATCTTCCGGCCTGATGCTCCCCAGCACCGCGCCCTGCGGCGAGACGAAAATATCGCGCATCGACCCGTCCTCAGAGCCCGCGACATGGATCATCGCCGCGTCGCCGGGCCGCTCGGGCAGACGGTAGCTGTTGAAGCGTGCGCCGGGAAATGCGGCGAGTGCCGCTTCGACCTGCTTGCCCGGTGAGACGGCGCCATCGGTGGGCAAATTCTGGAAGGCTCGCTCCTCCCATCGCTCCACCTGCGGTTTGAACAGATAGAATGCGCCCGTGACCGAGAGCAGAAGAATGAAAGGAATGATGAACAGTCCGGCATAGAAGTGCCAGCGCCAGAGCATGCGATAGAAGGCAGCGCGATCGAAGGTCATGGTCAGAACCTCGCCTTGATGTCGGCCACGAACGTCCGCTGCGGCAGCGGATGCGAGACATAGGCCTGATCGTCGAAGATGTTGTCGATGCCGACGCTCAGTTCGAACGTCTTGTTGAGCGCGAAGGATGCCCGGCTGTCGACGAAGAAATATTCGGTCTGGAAGCCATAGGCGCCGCCGCGCACTAGCCCCAGCAGATCGGAATTGGGCCGGGTCGCAAAGCGCCAGCCCAGCGAGAGCTTCACCGGCTCGGCCACTTGGTAGCGGATATTGCCGTTTGTTCGCCAGCGCGGGATGCGCGGAAACTGGACGCCCTCGGCGCGGGGATCGGCCATGTTGCGCAGCGTCCTTGCGTCGGTCCAGGCGACGTTGCCGTCGATGTCGAGGCCGGGAAGGATATTCTTCATTTCTGCGATCAGTTCCACGCCCACTTGCCGCATCCGGTCGACATTCTTGTAGGAGCTCACAACGGTGCCGAACTGGTTCAGACCCTGAAAGCTGAAGATCGCGTCGTCTATGTCCTGCCAGAAGATACTCGCCGTCGTGCGCAGCTTGCCGAAGCTGTGGCCGAGGATGAGGTTTGCGTCTTTCGATTTCTCGGGGCGCAGATTGGGATCGAAGCTCTGCGGATCGATGATACCGAGGTCGGTGTCGAACCGGCCCTGAAACAGCTCGCCCACAGTCGGGAACCGCTTGGCCGTGCCGAAACTCAGCTCCAGGTCTATGGCGCCCGGCAATCTACCCTGGAGACTGAGCTTGGGGCTGATCGAGGAGTCGCTACGGCTGGCATAGGCGGCGTCTTGGCGCACACCCCGCACGAGCCCGGAAATGCCGCCGTCAAAGGCGCGCCAGCGATCGTAACGCAGGCCTCCGGTCAGTGTGAACTCTTGGCCGAGCGACCAGGCATCCTCGATCCACACCCCCCACAGGCTCGTCTTGCCCTGCGTGGCGGCCGTGAAGCGCGGATCGCTCGCCGTTCGCCAGTTGGCCGTGCTGAAGGTCCGTTGTGCGGTCTCGTAGAGATTGGCGTTGAGGCCGAAGGCAATCATGTGAGCACCGAACGCGCGCTCCGCGGTCGCGTCTCCGGTCCACCAGCCCGGATCGTCCTGGATCGTCCGCGTGCCCGCCCCGGAGGATGCGCCGGTCGCATAGTTGATCGAGGTCCGGGCGTCTTGGGTGGGGATCCAGTAGTGGGAAACATTGGCCGAAACATGCCAGCCAGCCAGCGGTCCGGCGAGTTTGAGTCCGGCCAGATATTCGGTGCGCCGCGTGGTCGAGAAATTGAGGCCGGTCGCGTTCCAGACCTGACCCTCATAGGAGACGCGCCCCTGATAGACGGGATTGCCGTTCGCGTCGGTCAGGAAGCTGCGCGGGTCGGTCAGATCCTGCCGTGTCTTCCAGAGGAACCCCAGCCCCTCGATCGTCCAGCCGCCTTGCGTCTCATAGCCGATCCGCAGCCGCGCCTGATCCTGCACGACATCCACCGGGGAGGCGCCGCCGAACACGGGCGTTGCAAGGCGCTTGTCGTCATAGGCGCCGGTCACGGGCGTCGCTGCGCCCGTGCCGGTAGCGCGACCGAGCAGATTATAGGTCATGGACTGGCCGGTATTCTCGAAATGCCGGAACCCGCCCCGGACGCTCCACGGGCCGTTCTTCTGCTTCCAGCCAAGCCCCCCTTCCACGCTATAGCCCGTGAAGGTCTCGTCATAGCCATAGTCCTTGAACGGCATGACCATCGCCTGCGCGGTGCCATAGCCGGAGATGCCCTCGGTCGGCTCCTGCGTGGTGACGGAGATCACGCCGCCCATGGAGTTGCCGCCATAGCGCGCGGAATAGGGGCCATAGACGATGTCGAACTGGCGCACTTCGGAAGGGCCGACGACATTCCATTTGGGCGGGAAGTCCCACCGGTTGCCGAGGAAGTTGGACACGACGAAGCCGTCGACCAGAACGATCGTCCGTGCGCTCTGGATCGTGTTGGCGCCGCGCAGCGCGACCACGGCATTGTCATCTCCGGCGAAGCGTTTGCGCACATAGAAGTTAGGTGCGTACTTCATCAGGTCTTCGACGTTGACGGCGTTGATCGCGTCGAACTCTTCTTTCCCGAGCGAAACAGAGAGGCCACGCGGCACGACGGTGATGGGTGCCTCCTTCTGGCCGATAACCAGAATCAAGTCGTTTGGAGCGGTCTCGGCTTCCGCCGGGACGACGGATGGGAGGGGTGCCTGCTGCGCGACGGCAGGCGTGGCGACCAGTGCGGTCGCGAGCGCGAAATGGGAGATATGCAAAGGGAGTGCCCCCGGAATCTGAAGTCATGGATGGCGGGTTGGGCGCTCGTGCAAGATGCCTTCAAAAGGCATCACGCCGGCGCAAAGCCCGGACATGGGAATGGCGGTCACCCTTGTGGGAGCCGCGCTTGCTTCAGCGTGTGGAGGGTGGGCCGATCGCCGGGGGAGGCGGCGCGGCAAGGCGCTGGATCGTCAGGTCCGCGATCGCGGCGCCGAATGGCAGCAGGATCGTCGGGAGCGGCGGAACCGCCAACGGGAGCGGCGTGAAGGGCGCCAGCAGATTGCCCGCGAAGCCACCCGCAAAGGTGCAGGGATGGTCAGCCGCCTTGTGCTGATCGGTCGGCGCAGGGTCGCGGCGGTCGATGACCACGCTGGTCGGGCCATAGCCGGTGCAGAGCTGGACGACGATCTTGCCGTTCGTCTCGACGGGCATGAAACCGGTGGGCACAAAGGTGCGCAGAAGCAGGACAAGCAGCACCGAGGCAATGAACACGCCGCGTGCCCTTGCCGAGTTCCTGATCCACCCCGTCATGCGCGCCTGCTAGACTTTCCGCGCGCCGCTGTCATCTGCGTTGAAGGGGGTAGGCAAATTGCCCACCCCCTCATGCGTACTTTCACTGCGTCAGGCGACGCTGATCTTGACCTCGATATTGCCGCGCGTGGCGTGGCTGTAGGGGCAGATGGTGTCCGCCTCTGCGACCAGTGCTTCGGCCGCGGAGCGCTCGACGCCGGGCAAGGTGATGACCAGTTCCGCCGCGAGGCCGAAGCCCTTGTCGCTGCGCGGACCGATGCCAACCGTGGCGGCGACCTTCGCATCGGAAGGAACGCGGGGCAGGGACTTGTCCTGCGAGGCGGCATATTTCAGCGCACCGAGGAAGCATGCGGCATATCCCGAAGCGAACAGCTGCTCGGGATTATTGCCTTCGCCATTGCCGCCCAGTTCCTTGGGCGTGGCGAGCGCCACTGAGAAGCTGCCGTCGGTGGTGGCAGCCTTGCCGTCGCGGCCGCCGGTCGCTTCGGAGGTGGTGGAATAAAGAATCTTGGTCGCCATGATCATGTCCTTCCTTACATCTGCTTCCGGGGGCACGGACGGGTAACGCCCTCTATTTAATCGATCACGATTAGATCGTGTGCGATCTATCTATAAGTGATTCGTGGGAGCGTCAACCCTTGCGATTAAATCGCGTGCGATTTATATTCGGCGCAGGAGGTTTCTATGATGATATCGGGTGAGCGTGAGACAACGGAGCCCGGCGGCGGCCCCGGCCCCACCGAAGGCGCACCGGATCTCGACGCGTTCCTTTGCTTTGCGCTCTATTCCGCCGGGCTGGCGCTCAACCGCGCGTATAAGCCGCTGCTGGATCGTTACGGGCTGACCTATTCGCAATATCTGCTGCTGGTCGCGCTGCGCGCACAGGAGGATCAGACCGTCAGTGAGCTGGGCGAACAGCTCTTTCTGGAAAGCAACACCCTCACGCCGCTCATCAAGCGACTGGAGTCGGCAGGACTCGTCCGGCGGCGTCGCGACACAAAGGACGAGCGCGTCGTTCGCGTTTCGCTGACGGATGAGGGGCAGACGCTGATCGGGGAAGCATTGGCCTGTGTCCCGAGCCAGATGGCCAACGCAATGGGAATGCCAGTCGAGGAACTCATCGCGCTGAAGGATCAGGTCGTGCGGCTGAGAGATCAACTTCTCGAAAGCCGGGCGCAGTAAGGGAGTCTATGCGGAGGACGGGCCGGCACCCGTCACGCCTTCCAGTAATGCGTCAGGATCTTTGGCGTGGGCACGCAGAAACATGATCGCGGCGCGCCGGGCGCGCGCGTCCTTGTCTTGGTTGGTGATCGGCTTTCCGATGCCCCACAGCTTCTCGAAATGATAATGCGCCGCTGCCAGCATGACCAGATCGCGGCCCGCCTCGAGATAATCGTCCGTCCAGAGAAGATGGCCGAAATGGGCACGCAGATGCTCGCTGATCATCGTCTGGGTGCGGCCCGGCCCATGCTCGTAGAAAATGCGAGCGAGTTCGGGATTGTTGTGAACGACCGGCGCCATCAGACGCTGCATCTGATGAATGATCGGAGAGGTGACCTTTTCGATGACCGATCGGCAGAGGCGGGTGAGCGCATCGACTGGCGCGCCTTGTGTCCCGGTGTCGACGGCGCTGCGAAAGGCGGCGGCGGTCTCGTCGATCACAGCGACCAGAAGTTGCTCTTTTGACGGGAAGTAGCTCCAGAGCGTGCCCTTCGATCCGCCGAGGGCAGCGGCAATGGCGGACATGGACGTCCCATCATAGCCATGCTCGAAAAACTGGTCGCGCGCGACGGCGATGATCTGCGCCCGGCGCGCCAGTTTCTGGGCCTCTCGTTTTCCCAACTTCATAACCGGACCATATGGTACGGTTAATGAGCAATGCAAGCACGAAAGAGAGCGAGGCATATCGGCGGTTCCGTAGCCTCTTCCTACTGCTGAGCACGCGGCTAACCAGATATAATTGTACCGGGCAGTATGATTCATGTTGACTTCGCGATGGGGACTCGCCAGATCGAAGCCGTACCAACAAGTACGGTGACAAGGATTCGAACATGCTGTTCGCCGGTTTGCGTGGGCCTGCGCTGCTGCTGGCCGCTTCTGCGATGATGAGCGCCTGCGCGCCGGTGCCCAATCTGGGCGTGGCCCCTGCCATGCGCTCGCCGGAGAAGCTCGGCTCGAGTCGCAGCCTTTCCGATGCCGGCGCAGCCGACGCCGCCGTTTCCGCCCAATGGCCGGCGGACAGCTGGTGGCAGGCTTATGGGGATGCCCAGCTCGATGCCCTGATCCGCGAAGCGCTGACCGGCTCACCGGATCTTGCCGTGGCGACGGCGCGGCTGCGTCAGGCGCAGGGCTATGCCCAGCAGGCCGGCGCCGCGCTGCTCCCGTCCATCGATGCCACCGGCAGCGCCGGCTATGTCGAGCAGAGCCAGAATAACGGCATTCCGCCAGCCTTCGTGCCGAGCGGCTGGGAGCAGACCGGGCGCGTGAGCATCGGCTTTGCCTTCGATCCCGACCTCTGGGGCCGCAATCGCGCGGCGCTTGCTGCCGCGAAGTCGGATGAGGAGGCAGCACGCTATGGCGTCGCGGAAGCTCGCCTTGCCCTGACGACGGCCATTGCCTCCAACTATGCCGAGCTGACCCGCCTCCATGTCCAGCGGGCGGTGCTCGCGGCAACGCTCACCAATCGCGAAGAAGCGCTTTCGCTGGTCAGCGGCCGCAATCGCGCTGGCCTCGACAGCGATCTCGCGTTGCGACAGGCGCAGAGCCGTGTCCCCGCAGCCCGCGCCGAGCTTGCCGCCACAGATGAAGCCATTGCCCTCACCCGCAACGCGATTGCCGCATTGCTGGGGGATGGCCCAGACCGCGCCCTGACCATCACGCCCCCCACTCTTGTGGTGGAGCAGGTGCGCGGCGTTCCGGCCGACGCCTCGATCGCCCTCATAGGGCGTCGGCCGGACATCGCTGCAGCGCGCGCGGGTGTCGAGGCGGCAGCAAGCCGTATCAAGGTCGCCCGTGCCGCCTTCATGCCGAACATCAGCCTCTCCGGGCTCATTGGCCTCCAGTCGCTCGGTTTCAGCCAGCTCTTCGAGAGCGGGTCGCGCTACGGCAATGCCGGCGCCGCAATCACGCTGCCGATCTTCCGGGGTGGCGCTCTTGCCGGGCAATATCGCGGCGCGCGCGGCACCTATGATGAGGCCGTGGCCCATTATGACGGCACCCTCGTCGAGGCGTTGCGGCAGGTTGCCGATGCCATGGCCAGCCGACAGGCCCTCGGCCACCGTCTGACGGAGACGCGGCTCTCGCTGCAACATGCGACGGAGGCGCACGCCCTTGCGCGCCGCCGCTACGAGGCCGGGCTTTCGACTTATCTGGACGTGCTCACCGCGCAGGACGCCGTGCTTCAGGGCCGCCGGACCGTCGCGGATATGGAGACGCGGGCCTTCTCGCTGGACGTGACGATGGTTCGCGCCCTTGGCGGCGGCTTCACTCACAGCTGACATTTCCCTTTTCTTCAGCGGCGCGTGCGGCACCAGACTGCCCGCCGGACTCAGGACCAGAACGAAAGACCTCGCACCATGGACACTGCAACGCCTGAAGCTGCCCCGGACGAAGCCCCTGCCAACCGCACTGCGACGCGTCGCAAGCTGTTCATCGGACTGGGTGTCGCCGTCGTCGTCGTGGCTGCCGCCGTCTGGCTGCTGGTCGACCGGGACCATGTCTCAACCGACAATGCCTATGTGAACGCCGAGGTCGCGCAGGTGACGCCGCTGGTTTCCGCGCCTGTCGCGGCGCTTGCCGTCATCAATACGCAGACCGTCAAGCGCGGCGACATACTCCTGCGTCTCGACGATACTGATGCCCGGCTGGCGCTGATGCGCGCCGAGGCCGAGTATCAGCGGGTGCGCCGTCAGTTCGGGCAGATCGTGGCGCAGGGCAGTGCGCTTCAGGCGCAGGTGAACGCAGGCTCGGCTGATGTGGAACGCGCGCGGGCGCAGGTCGGCGTTGCCACGGCGGCATATGAGAAGGCCCGGATCGACCTTGAGCGCCGCACGTCGCTTAATGGCACAGGTGCCGTCTCCGGCGAGGAGCTGACGGCATCCCGCAATGCCTATGCCTCCGCACAAGGCAATCTCGCGGAGGCTCGCGCGGGTCTGGAAGCCGCGCTGGCCTCGCGCAAGGCGGCTTCGGGCAATCGCTCCGCGAATGACGCGCTCGTTTCCGGCTCGACGGTCGATACCAATCCCGATGTCGCGGCGGCGAAGGCGCGGCTGGATCAGGCGCGGATCGATCTCGCGCGCACCGTCATTCGCGCGCCGATCGACGGCATTGTCACCAATCGCAATGTTCAGGTCGGTCAGCGCGTGGCGGCGGGCATGCCGGTGATGACGATCGTCCCGGTCGCGGCCGCCTATGTCGATGCCAATTTCAAGGAAGGGCAGCTCGGCAAGGTCCGGGTCGGTCAGCCGGTCGAGTTGACCTCGGACTTTTACGGGTCCGATGTCGTCTATCATGGCCGGGTCGCGGGCTTCTCTGGCGGCACGGGTTCGGCGCTTTCGCTCATTCCCGCGCAGAACGCCACGGGCAACTGGATCAAGGTCGTCCAGCGCCTGCCGGTGCGCGTGGCCCTTGATCCGCGTGAGCTGGCTGCGCATCCGTTGCGCGTGGGTCTATCGATGGAAGCGAAGATCGATATTTCGGGCGACAGCGCGCGCGGCAAATGAGCGAGGCGGCGATGACCGGACCGCAGACCGGGCAGTCGGACAGCGACGGCCCCAATTATCTCAGCGGCACGATGCTGGTGCTGGCCGGCGTGGTGCTGGCTGTCTCCAACTTCATGGTGGTGCTCGATACGACCATCGCCAACGTCTCGGTTTCGCACATTGCCGGCGGTCTCGGCATTTCGCCGAGCGAAGGCACCTGGGTCATCACCTCCTATTCCGTGGCGGAGGCGATCTGCGTCCCGCTTACGGGCTGGCTTGCCCGGCGCTTCGGCACGGTACGGGTGTTCGCGGGTGGCATGGCCGGCTTTGGCCTGTTCTCGTTCCTGTGCGGTTTCGCGCCCACGCTGGGCGCGCTTGTCGCGTTCCGCATTGGTCAGGGCATATGCGGCGGGCCGCTGATGGCGCTCAGCCAGACGCTGCTCATGCGCGTCTTCCCCAAGGACAAGCAGGCGATGACGATGGGCATCTGGGCGATGACCACGCTCACGGCGCCGATCTTCGGCCCGATCCTCGGCGGCACGATCAGCGACAACTGGGGCTGGCACTGGATTTTCCTTATCAACATTCCCATTGCCATCGGCTGTTCGCTCGCGGCGCTGATCATCCTGCGCAAGGCGGAGACGGAGCGCTTTGCTGACCGCATCGACGGCATTGGGCTGGGTCTGCTGATCCTGTGGGTCGGCGCGCTTCAGCTGATGCTGGATCTTGGGCGGGAGCATGACTGGTTCGGTTCTCCGATGATCGTCACGCTCGGCGTGGTGGCAGCCGTCGGTTTCTGCGCTTTCCTTATCTGGGAGCTGACCGAAGAAACGCCGATCGTGGATCTGCGCGCCTTCCGAAGGCGAGGTTTCACGGTTGCGGTGCTGGCGCTGGTGTCGTGCTTCGGCGCCTTCTTCGCCAGCCTTGTCATCATTCCGCTCTGGTTGCAGGGCGCAATGGGCTACACCGCGACTTGGGCGGGCTATGCGACGGCGTTCAACGGCGTCGCCGCCGTCATTATGGCGCCCATCGTCGCCCGGCTGATGGGCAAGGTGGATCCGCGCGCGCTGGTCTTCTTCGGGGTGAGCTGGCTGGGTTTCACCTCGCTGCTGCGCGTCTTCTGGTGGCAGAGCGGTTCGGATTTCTGGACCCTGGCCCTGCCTCAACTCATCCAGGGTGCGGGCATGCCCTTCTTCTTCATTCCGGTTACCACGCTCGCGCTCGGCGCCGTGGCCGAGGAGGAAACGGCGTCAGCGGCCGGCGTCATGAACTTCCTGCGGACCATGGCGGGCGCTGTCGCCGTCGCGATTGCGAGCACTTACTGGTATGATGGCGCTCAGCAAAAGCGCGCGGCCCTGTCCGGCGTTCTCAATGGTGCGCAGAACACCGTGGATCAGCTCACCGCGCGCGGTTTCAGCCCCGAGCAGGCGCGACTGATGGTCAGCCAGCTCGTCGATCAGGAAAGCGTCGCGCTGGCAACCAACTCCACCTTCATGACGATGGCGGTCATCTTCATCGTCTCGGCATTCATCATCTGGCTGGCGCCGCGTCCACAGCGCGCGGTCTCGCCCGGCGCCGCGCACTGATCGGCTGATTATCCCAGGCTGAGCATCAGGCCCGCGAGGGCCGCGCTCATCAGGTTGGCGAGGCTCCCGGCCACCAGCGCCTTGATGCCCAGCCGGGCAATCACGGGGCGCTGGTTCGGCGCCAGATTGCCGGTCACGGCCATCTGGATGGCAATGGAAGAAAAGTTGGCGAAACCGCACAGCGCAAAGGTGACGATAGCGACTGTGGCGGGCGAGAGTGCTGCCTGCGCATTGCCGAGCTCGATGAAGGCAACGAATTCGTTGAGCACGACTTTGGTGCCGAACAGGCCACCGGCGATCTGCGCTTCGCTCCACGGGATGTTGAGCAGCAGCATGACCGGCGAGAAGAGCTTGCCGAGCAGCATCTGGAAGCTCAGCTCCGGGTGGCCGAACCAGCCACCGACGCCGGCCAGCAGGCCATTGGCGAGCGCGACGAGCGCGACGAAGGCGAGCACCATCGCGCCGACCGCGACGGCGAGCTTGACGCCGGTCTGAGCGCCTTGGGCTGCTGCCATGATGATGTTTGCAGGCTTTTCCTCGTCATGGGTCGTCTCTGGCATCGGCTCGCCGGGCGTACCCTCGGGCAGCAATGCGGCGGGACCGCGACCGCTGATGCGCACGTCCGGCAAATGGATATTGCCCTCGTCGGCCGGCGCCAGCGGCAGTTGGCCCTGCGCGGGCTCGTGCCCGTCCGGCATGATGATCTTGGCCATGAGGATGCCGCCCGGTGCGGCCATGAAGCTCGCGGCGAGCAGATAGTCGATCTTGATGCCCATGGAGGCATAGGCCGCCAGAATCGTGCCAGCCACGCCGGCCATGCCGCTGGTCATCACTGTGAAGAGCTGAGGCGGCGTCAGGCTCGCGAGATAGGGCCGGATCACGAGTGGGCTCTCGCTCTGCCCCACGAAGATGTTCGCCGCGGCGCACAGGCTCTCGACCTTGGAGACGCCCGTCACCTTCTCGATCCCGCCACCCACCCAGCGCACGATGAACTGCATGACGCCCAGATAATAGAGGATGGAAACGAGGCTGGCGAAGAAGATGATAACCGGCAATGCCGCGATGGCGAAGCTGGTGCCGCCGACTTCCGGCCGGGCAAGCGGCCCGAAGATGAAGTCCGTGCCGGCCTGCGCATAGTGCAGCAGATTGCCGACACCGCGCGACATGCCGGCGATTACCGCCTTGCCGGCGGGCACATAGAGCACCAGCAGCGCGATGCCGGCCTGCATGGCGAAGGCAGCGCCGATGACGCGCGGGCGTATCGCGCGCCGATTGGACGAGAGCAGGAATGCGACAGCGAGGATGAGCGCAATGCCCGCGAGACCAATGAGAATCTTCATGTGTTGGCGCGTGCTGCCCCTTTGCGCGGCAGGACCGGCCGCGTGACGCCTTAGCCACCACAGCCGCAGGTGAATTGCAAGCACGCCTGCTCTTCCCGGCCACTCTTCCCTTGGCTGCGCAATGCCGATAAGCCTCGGCGATGACCGAACCCGCCGTCCGCGCCAAGCCGCTCCAGCCCACATGGTCGCTTTTCGTCTTCGCGGTGCTTTATGGCGGTATGTGCATCACGGCCGGACTGCTCGGCGTCAAGCAGGTGGCGCTGGGACCGCTCGCGGTGGAAGCGGGCATTTTCGCTTTCCTGCTGCTGGTCATTCTCTCCAGCGCGGTTGCCGAGTTGCACGGCCAGCGAACCGCGACGCTGCTGGTTCGCCTTGGCTTCGTGCCGCTCATCGTTTCGGCGCTCCTCATTCAGCTGGTCCTCGCGCTCCCGCATGATCCGGGCATGTATCCGCCCGCGATCGAGGCCTTCCCCGTCGTCGTCGGGCAGAGCGCGCGGATGATGATCGCAGGGCTTATTTCCTACGGTATTTCGCAGACGCTCAACGTGCTCATTTTCGCAAAGCTCAAAGGCTCGGGCGAGGGCGGGCGACTGGTCTGGCTGCGTGGCATGGTCGCGAGCGTGATCTCGCAGATCATCGATACCCTGCTCTTCATCACGATCAGCTTCTATGGCGAGCGGGCCATATTGGACCTCATGGTCGGGCAGATGATTGCCAAGGTCGCGCTCTCCATCCTGCTCGTCCCGCCGCTCATCACGCTGGCGGTGGCCGTGGGCAGGCGGCTGGACGCGAAGGACTGAGGCGCCCGCTATGGCGAGAGCGGATCGTCTTGAGCGTCTCGACGCGCGCCGGGCCGAGATGGAGCGCGACTATACCGACGTGCTGATTGGCGCTCTGCGCACCACGGCAGCGGGGCGCTGGGGCCTGTTCGATCATCAGCGAGATAAGGCCGCGCGGGCGCGCGTGGCGCCGGTCGTGGCACAGTTGCAGGAACTGGCCGAGGAGATCGACGAGGCGCGGGAGCAGCTCGCAATGGAGCCATTCGCGCTCCACCGGGAGTTTCTTGGCGCGCGCGGGCCGGTCTCGTCCAGCGCGGTGGGTGAGCCGAAACAGGCGCAGGCATGGCTCGCGCGGCTGGGTGTGTCGGCGTCCTGATCGCCCTGCCATCCCGATTTCTTGCAGCTTTGCCGCGATGGCCCTAAACGCGCGCGCATGACTGATCGCTACGCTCCCGATCCCGCCCTGCTCGCCAGAGCCGAGACCCTCACCGAGGCGCTGCCCTACATGCAGCGCTATGCCGGCGAGACCTTCGTGGTGAAATATGGCGGCCACGCCATGGGAGACCCGGAAGCGGCGCGCGATTTCGCCGAGGACGTCGTCCTTATGAAGATGGTCGGCATCAATGTCGTCGTCGTTCATGGCGGCGGGCCACAGATCGGTGCGATGCTCAAGAAGCTGGGTGTCGAGAGCCGATTCGTGAACGGTCTGCGCGTGACCGATGCGGAGACCGCCACGATTGCCGAGATGGTTCTCGCCGGATCGATCAACAAGGAGATCGTCGGCTGGATCGCGGGCGCGGGCGGGCGCGCTGTCGGTATCTCCGGCAAGGATGCCGGGCTGGTGCTGTGCGAGAAGGTGGGTGACAAGCGGGCGCCCGATCCCAACAGCGGCATCGAGCGCAATGTCGATCTCGGCTTCGTAGGCGATCCGGTGAAGGTCGACCGGCGCATTCTGGATTCGCTCTCGCGCGATGGCATTATTCCAGTGGTCGCGCCTGTCGGCATGGGGGCGGACGGCCACACCTATAATGTGAATGCGGACACCATGGCGGGAGCGATCGCTGCCGAACTAAAGGCGCAGCGCTTCTTCCTGCTGACGGATGTGCCGGGCGTGCTCACCAAGGACAAGGAACTGCTGACCGATCTCGATCCTGCCCGCATCGATGGGCTGATCGCGGACGGCACCATCTCGGGCGGCATGATTCCCAAGGTCGAAACCTGCGTCAGCGCCGTGGAAGGCGGCGTCGGCGCGGCCGTCATTCTGGATGGGCGGGTGCCTCACGCCATGCTGCTCGAAATCTTCACGGATCAGGGCGCGGGCACTCTGGTGCATCTGTGATGCGCCGCCGGACCGGCGCGCTGCTGGCGGGCATCGCTCTTCTGGCGGGCTGCAACGCGTCGCCGGAGACGGGCAATAGCGCAACCGGTACTGCAGCCGGTCTTCGCGATCCTGCGACCGCTGGCGTTGCGCCTGGGATGGGCGAGGCCGTCGCGGCCAATGCCACCGCGGCGCCTGAACCGGCGGAAATGAAGGGCCAACTGGGCGCGCGTCATGTTCTGGGTCTTTGGGCCGAGGCGCTGGAGCGCGGCGACTGGGCGACGGCCCGGGCGCAATGGGGGAATGGAGGCGCCATGAGCGGGCGCACGCCGGCTCAGTTTGCTGCGGAGTACGCCCGCTATCGTCAGGTCAAGGTCGAGATCGGCCGGGGTCAGGCCGATGCGGGCGCCGGTTCGCTTTTCTTCGTGGCACCAGTCGTGGTTTCGGGCATCACCCGGGAAGGCGAGCCTTTCAGAGGCGAGGGCAGAGCCTATCTGCGCCGGGTCAACGATGTGCCGGGCGCCAGTGCGGAGCAGCTGCGCTGGCATATCGAGCGGATGGAGCTGAAGGAAGTGCCCTGACGGGCCGGACGAGCCGCTTTTAGTCGATCCGCGTGCGAGCCTTGCAGAAAAGGCCGCCCCGCCTCCTTGCCCGCTCGCGCCCGCCGCCCTAGTTTGCCTGCATCAAGCCGCAACCGTAACGGGATAGCCGATGGCCTTCGCAATTTTTCAGACTCTGATGATCCTGCTCGACGTCGCCAAGTGGATTATCATCATTCAAGCGATCATGAGCTGGCTTGTCGCCTTCAACGTCATCAACATGAGCAGCGATATCGTCCGCACGATCCTCACTGCGCTCGATCGGATGACGGAGCCGCTCTACCGCCCGATTCGCCGGATCATGCCGGATCTTGGCGCGCTTGACCTGTCGCCCATGGTCGTACTGCTGATTATCATCATCCTGCAGCGCGCGGTGCTGCCCGGACTCTTCGGCTCACTGATGGGGTGAGTGCGTTTCGACGCGACGGCGCCGACCTGATGCTTGCGGTGCGTCTGACGCCGCGCGCACGGCGTCAGGGTCTTCGCGGTCTGTGGACGGATGAGCATGGCGCGCAATGGGTGCAGGCCAGCGTCACTGCGCCGCCGGACAAGGGGCGCGCCAATGCCGCGCTTCTGAGCCTCGTGGCTGAGGTGCTGGAAACGCCCGTTTCGTCGATTTCTCTGGAGACAGGCGCCACCAACCGGCTAAAGCGCCTGAGGATAACCGACGCCGCGCCCGATAAGGAACGGGCTATCCGCATGCTGGCGGGCGAGGACGAGACATGACTTTAGGTAAAAGGATCGACGGCAAGGCGCTCGCCGCGCGACTTCAGGAGAAGGTTGCGCAAAGCGTCACGGCCTTTACGCAGAGTCAGGGTCGCAAGCCGGGTCTGGCTGTCGTGCTGGTGGGCGATGATCCGGCAAGCGCCGTCTATGTGCGGTCCAAGCACCGAATGACGCTGCAGCTCGGCATGGAGAGCTTCGAGTTCGTGCGGCCTGCCACGATTGATCAGGACGAGCTGCTGGAGCTGGTCGAAGAGCTCAATGGCGATCCCCGCGTGGACGGTATTCTCGTGCAGCTCCCCCTGCCGGCCCATCTGGACGCGCAGGCGGTGGTGAACGCCATTAATCCGGACAAGGATGTGGACGGCCTCACGCCGGTCAGCACCGGGCGCCTTGCGCTTGGCCTTCCGGGTCTCGTGCCCTGCACGCCGCTTGGCAGCCTGATGCTGCTCAAAGAGGAACTGGGCGATCTTTCGGGAAAGAACGCGGTCGTCGTCGGCCGCTCCATTCTCGTTGGCAAACCCATGGCGCAGCTGCTGCTCGCCGCGAATTGCACAGTCACGGTGGCGCACAGCCGCACGCAGGATCTCGCGAGCGTCGTGCATCAGGCGGATATCGTCGTCGCGGCGGTGGGTCAGCCCGAGATGGTGAAGGGCGACTGGATCAGGCCCGGCGCGGCCGTCATCGATGTCGGGATCAATCGCGTTCCCGCGCAGGAGGAAGGCAAGACCCGGCTGGTGGGCGATGTGGATACGGCCGGCGCACTCAGCCACGCTGGCGCGATCACGCCAGTGCCCGGCGGCGTTGGCCCCATGACCATCGCGGTCCTCATGCGTAACACGCTCGCCGCCGCTTATATGCGTGCGGGGCTCCCGGTTCCCGAGGGACTTTGATCGCGTCGCTCCGCCTCGCTGTTTGTGCAGCGCTCCTCCTTGCGAGCGCCGGAGCGGACGCGCAGCGGAGATCCGGCGGGCGTGGGGGCTACCCAGAGCCGACCGCCGTCATTCGCGCCGAGATCGCCTTCAATCAGCGGGCACAGGCAGAGGGGCAATGGACGGCCTTCCGCAAGACGGCGGACAAGGACGCGATCATGTTTGTGCCGCAGGCGGCCAACGCGCAGCGCTGGCTGGCCACGCAGGCGAATCCGGCTCAGAGCGTCGTTTGGTGGCCCTCCCGCGTCTACATGTCTTGTGACGGCAGCTATGCCGCCACGACTGGCGGATGGCAGCAGCCCGACGGGTCGGTCGGCTATTTCACTACGCTTTGGCGGCGGCAGAAGAAGGGCGATTATCGCTGGGTATTCGATCATGGCGACGCCCTCCCGGCTTTGCGCACCCAGCGCGAGGACGATCTGGAAGCGAAAGTGGCGGACTGCCCACGCGGGCGCCGCGCGGATGGGGAGCTGGGCGGAGATAGGCCCGGCAAGGCGGAGGTCATCCGCATCGCCAGTCCGCCTCCCGCCAGTGGCGAAGGGCAATCCGATGATGGCAGCCTGCGCTGGCAATGGATGACTCGGCCGGACGGCAGCCGCACCATCTCCGTCTCGATGCGCTATGAAGGCGAGATGCGCACGGTGATAGAGGATGACGTGAAGGCCAGCAGCGTGAAAGCCGCGAGCACGGCGGCGGTCGTCCCATGATGGAGCTGTTCATCTCCGCTTTCATCACGCTGTTCGTGGTGATCGATCCGCCGGGCTGCGCGCCGATCTATTCCAGCCTTACCACTGGCGCTTCGTCCGAGCAGCGGCGAACCATGGCCATTCGTTCGGTGCTCGTGGCAGCGGCCATTCTCACCCTGTTCGGTCTGGTCGGTGAGGATATGCTCAGGACACTGGGCATTGGCCTCGATGCCTTCCGTATCGCGGGCGGCATCATGCTCTTCTTCATCGCGATGGACATGGTGTTCGAGAAGCGCACGCAGCGCCGTGAGGACCGCGCCGAGAAAATCCGCTCCACGCCCGAAGTGGAAGATGTCTCCATCTTCCCCATGGCGATGCCGATGATCGCTGGCCCCGGTTCGATTGCCACCGTCATGCTGCTGATGGCGCGCACGCGCGGTGTCGAGCAGAGCGCGATCGTCTTCGCCGCGCTCGCCGCGAACCTCGTGCTGATGCTGCTTGCGCTGCTCGCGGTGGCACCGATCATGCGCTTCCTTGGTGACAAGGTAGAGGCGGTCATCACGCGCCTGCTGGGCGTCATCCTCGCCGCGCTTGCCGTGCAGTTCGTGCTGGACGGCCTTAGCGGCAGTATCCTCTAGCAGCGATTACTGTTCGGTTGCTGGACGTCTGCCCGGCGGCGGCCCCGAAAAATCGTCGCCACCCAGACTCGTGTAGAGCGTCGCGGTATTCACAGCGTCAGCAAGCTGCGCGTTCACGAGCGTGCGCCGCGCATTAAAGAGCGAGCGCTGCGCGTCGAGGCTGGTGAGGAAATTGTCGATACCGCCCCGGTAGCGCGCATCCGCTAGGCGGAAATTGTCCTCACTGGCTTCCGCTGACGTGCGATTGGCGCGGAGTTGCTCGTTGATAGTGCCACGGCGCGCCAGCGCGTCCGACACATCGCGGAAGGCCGTCTGGATGGCACGCTCATAGCTGGCAAGTGCCGCGTCGCGCTGCGCCTTTGAGACGGCGAGGCCAGCCCGCGCAGTGCCGCCGGCAAAGATGGAGTAGGCCGCGCTGCCCGTTCCGGAATAGTTGAACTGGTTGCTGTCGAAGAGCGAGCTCAGTGCATTGCTGGCGAAGCCGAGCACGCCGGTCAGCGTCAGGCGTGGGAAGAGCGCGGCGCGGGCTGCGCCGATCTGGGCGTTCGCGGCGCGCAGCAGATATTCCGCCTGCACCACATCGGGGCGACGCAGCAGGATCGTGGAATCGAGGCCAGCGCGTGGCGCCTTAAAGGCCGCAATCACGGCGCTCATGTCTTCGGGCAGCAAGGCTGGATCGACGGGCGCGCCGACAATGAGCTGGATGGCGTTCAGATCCTGCGCGATGGCAGTCTTCTGCTCCGCGATGGAAGCACGTGCCGTCTCGAGGATCTGCTCGGCCTGGCGCAGGTCAGTGCGCGGCGCGATCCCGCCGTTCAGGCGGGCGCGCGTCAGCGACACGCTGCGTTCGGCGCTGGCGACCGTTTCCTCGGCGACCTTCAGCAGCGCGCGGTCCGCGCCATATATTGCCCATGCGGAGGCAAGCTCGCCGACCATCGAGAGGCGTGCAGCGCGCGAGGCGGCTTCCTGCGCGAAATAGCGGTCCTGCGCTGCGTTGGTCAGCGATTGAATGCGCCCAAAAAGGTCGAGCTCGTAGCCGGTGACACCCAGATTGACTGAATAGAGCGTGGTCGCGCCGGAGCCTGGAATGACGACGCCGCCGCCAGTTGCCGCACCCGATCCGCCATTGTCCCGCCGCGTCACGCTGTCAGTCAGGTTGATTGCGGGGAAGAGAGCGCCGCGCTGGGCGCGGTACTGCCCACGGGCGACGGCGACGTTCGCAGCCGCCACGCGCAGGTTGCGGTTGTTCGCGAGCGCCTGATCCAGCAGCGTCTGCAACCGGGGATCAGCGAAGATGTCGCGATAGGAAACGCGCGGCAGGTCTGCCTCGCTCTGCTGGAGATAGGCATCGCCCACCGGCCATGACGGCGGCACGGGCAGGTCGGGCTGCTTGTAGCGCGGCGCCATGGTGCAGCCTGCGAGCGCGCAACTGCCGAGCAGGGCGAGCGCGGCTATGCGGGTGCGGCGGATCACTGTGCCGCTCCCTGATAGCCGGTCGGGCGACCGCGCAACTTGGCGAGCCCGTCGCGCGCCGAGCGGCGGACGAGAATGAAGAAGAGCGGAATATAGAAGATTGCCAGGACCGTGGCGGTCAACATGCCGCCGATCACCGCCGTGCCGATGGCGACGCGGCTGTTGGCGCCGGCGCCGGTAGAAATCGCCAGCGGCAGCACGCCGAAGATGAAGGCAAGGCTGGTCATCAGGATCGGGCGGATGCGCAGTCTTGCCGCTTCGATTGCAGCCTCGATCACGCGCCGACCCTTCTTCTCTTCCTGCTCCGCGAACTCGATCATGAGGATCGCGTTCTTCGCGGCGAGGCCCATGGTCGTCAGCAGTCCGATCTGCAGATAGACGTCGTTCTCTAGACCACGCAGCGTCACTGCGAAGACCGCGCCGACGAGGCCGAGCGGAATGACCAGCAGCACCGCGACCGGCACCGACCAGCTCTCATAGAGCGCGGCGAGGCACAGGAACACGACGAGCAACGACAGACCGTAAAGCAGCGGCGCTTGTCCGGAGGAGAGCCGCTCCTGGAACGACACGCCGGACCATGCGACGGCTGTGCCGGGCTCTTCGGCGGCAAGCGCGGCAATGCGGTCCATCGCTTCGCCGGAGCTGACGCCGGGCGCGGCCTGCCCCTGAATCTCGAAGGACGGGATGCCGTTGAACCGGGCGATCGTGGTGGGTGCGGCCGACCATTGCGTATGCGCGAAGGACGAGAAGGGCGCCATGTTTCCGCCCGATCCGCGCACGAACCATGCGCTGAGATCCTCGGGCTTGGAGCGATAGGGCGCATCGCCCTGAACGAACACGCGCTTCACACGGCCACGGTCGATGAAGTCGTTGACGTAGCGGCCGCCCCATGCGGTCGAAAGGGTGTTGTTGACGTCGCCCTGACTGAGGCCGAGGGCTGCGAGCTTCTGCTGGTCGATTTCGACCTGAAGCGTCGCCACATCAGGCAGATCGCTTAGGCGCACGCCGGTCAGCATGGGGTCGCGCTCCGCTGCCGCAACCAGCCTGTCGCGCGCCGCGATGAATTCCTCGCGGCTGAGCCCGCTCACATTCTGGAATTGCATGTTGAAGCCGCTCGACTGGCCAAGGCCACGCACGGCCGGGGGCAGGAGCACGAAGACCTGTGCATCGCGCAGTCCGCGGAACGCTGCGGTGGCCCGCCGTGCAATCGCTTCGGCACTGCCGCGTTCACCGGTGCGCTCCGACCAGTCGGCGAAGTTGATGAAGCCCTGACCGGCATTCTGGCCGGTTCCGCCACCGCCGCCGCCGCCAGCGGAGATGAAGAGGGTCTTCATGTACTTCTGCTCGTGATTGAGGAAGTAGCGCTCGATTTCCTGCTGCACCGTCAGAGCGCGGGGCTGGGTCGCGCCCGCCGGCAGGCGGAACTGGATTTGCGCCGCGCCCTGATCCTCGGTTGGCAGGAAGCCCGTGGGCAGGCGCAGGAACATGATCGCAAGGATCGCGACGACGACAGCGTAGATCGCGAGGAAAATCCATTTGCGGTCGACGACATAAGTGATGCTGGCGGTGTACCGCTCGACGCCGCGCTCGAAACCACGATTGAAGCGTTCGCTTCCCGATTTCATCCAGCCGGCAATGCGCGGGAACCGGCGTTCAAGGAAGGATGGCGGTGGCTCCTGGCCATGCGGCAGGCTGGGTTTGAGCAGCGTGGCGGTGAGCGCGGGGCTGAGGATCAGCGCCACGAAGACCGAGAGCACCATCGACGCCACGATGGTGAGGGAGAATTGCCGGTAAATGACGCCGGTGGACCCGCCGAAAAACGCCATGGGGACGAACACGGCGGAGAGCACGACGGCAATCGCGACGAGCGCGACCTGAATTTCCTTCATGGACTGAATCGTCGCCTCGCGCGGCGACATGCCGGGATTCTCTTCCAGCAGACGCTCGACATTCTCCACCACGACGATCGCGTCGTCGACCAGCAGGCCGATGGCAAGCACGAGCCCGAACAGAGTGAGCGTATTGATCGAGAAGCCGGCAACATAGAAGACGGCGAATGTGCCCAGCAGCACCACCGGCACCGCGATGGTGGGGATGAGCGTCGCGCGCCAGCTCTGCAGGAACACGAACATCACCAGCACGACGAGCACGATCGCTTCGAGCAGCGTCTTCACCACCTCGTCGATGGAGAGGCGGATGAAGTCGGTCGTGTCATTGGCATAGGCGAATTTAAGGCCGGGAGGGAAACCCTTGGAGAGACGCTCGACCTCGGCTTTGACCGCATCGGATGTCTTGAGCGCGTCCGCGCCGGGAGCCAGGCTGATGGACATGCCCGCGCCCGGATAGCCGTTGATCTTGCTGACCTGATTATAGTTTTCCGCGCCCATCTCGACCCGCGCCACATCGCCCACGCGCACCGTTGCGCCATTGGGCTGGGTCTTGAGGATGATGTTGCGGAACTGCTCGGGCGTCTGCAGGCGCGACTGCGCCGTGACAGTCGCGTTGAGCATCTGCTCCGGCGGCATGGGTTGCCCGCCCAGTTCGCCTGCCGCGACCTCGGTATTCTGGTTCTGGATGGCAGTGATGACGTCGCCGGGCATCAGCTGATAGCTGACCAGTCGCTCGGGGTTCAGCCAGATGCGTATCGCATAGGGCGAACCGAAGACGTTGACGTCGCCCACACCCTCGATGCGCGAGAGCGAATCCTGAATGTTCGACGTGAGATAGTCGGCGACGTCGCGATTGGTGCGCGTGCCGGTCTCGTCATAGGTGCCGACGAGCAGCAGCGAGTCCGGGTTGGACTTGGAGACGCGAATGCCCTGCTGCTGCACCTGCTGGGGCAGGCGCGCGATTGCCGACTGAATCTGGTTCTGGACCTGAACCTGGGCAATGTCCGGGTCCGTACCCTGCGTGAAGGTGGCGGAGATCGTCACCTGGCCGCGCGAGCTGGAGCTGGAGCTGAAGAAAAGCAGCCCGTCGATGCCGGTGAGCTGCTGCTCCAGAACCTGCGTCACGGAGTTCTGGAGTGTCTCGGCGGATGCGCCGGGATAGCTCGCGCGAATATTCACCTGCGGCGGCGCGACGTCAGGATATTGCGCCTTGGGCAGCGAGAAAATCGCGCCGATTCCGGCCAGCATGGTGATGATGGCGATCACCCATGCGAAAATCGGGCGATCAATGAATATGCGCGACATTGCTCTGGCTCAGCCCCGCTTGTCTGGCGTGGCGCCCGGACCGCGCTGCCCCCGCTTGGGTGGCTCGGCGCGTTGCGGGGTGTCCGCCGGCACGGGCTTGATCGGGGCATCGGGGCGCAACTGGCCAGTGCCTTGCACGATCACCTTGTCGCCCGCCTTGAGGCCGTCGGTCACGACCCAGTTGGCGCCGTCGGCGCGCTGGATGGTGATGACGCGTCGCACGGCTTTGTTCCCCGGCCCAACGAGGAAGACGCTGGCTTCGCCGGTCGCCTGTCGCGTGACGGCTTCCTGGGGCACGAGAATCGCGCGCGTGTTGATTGCCTGATCGAACTGGGCGCGCACGAACATGCCGGGCAGCAGCACTCCGTCCGGATTGGGGAAGGTCGCGCGGAGCGTCACGGTGCCGGTCGAGGGATCGACAGTCACTTCGGAGAATTCGATGGTGCCGGTCGGTCCGTAGTTGCTGCCGTCTTCGAGCAGCAGCTTCACGCGCGCCTGCGTGGCGGAGAGCCCGCCCTGACTGATCGACCGGCGCAGCGCGAGCAGATCCGCGCTCGACTGCTGGATATCGACGAAGATCGGGTCGAGCCGCTGGATCGTTGCCAGTGGATCGGCCTGGTTGACCGTTACCAGCGCGCCCTCGGTAAAGAGCGAGCGGCCGATGCGTCCGGTGATCGGCGCGGGAACCGTGCTGAAGCGCAGGTTGATCCGCGCCGTCTCCAGCTGCGCGCGGGTCTGCGCGACGCTTGCCTTTGCCTGCAGCGCGGTGGCGTTGGCGTCGGTGTAATCCTGCTTGGAGACTGCTTCCATTTCGGCCAGCGGCTTCAAGCGTTCGGCGCGGACAGAGGCTGCGGAGGCTGTCGCCTGCGCGCTCTGGAAGTTGGCTTCCGCCTGATTGACGGCGGCGCGATAAAGCTGAGGATCGATCTGGTAGAGGGTCTGGCCCTGACGAACCAGCGAGCCTTCCTTGAAGAAGCGGCGCTGGATGACGCCGCTGACCTGCGGGCGCACTTGCGAGCTTTGAAAGGCGACGGTACGCCCCGGCAGATCGGCGACGACCGGCACGCTGCTGGATTTCACGACCACGAAGCCGACGCTCAGGGGCCCCTGAGCACCGCGTCTTTGGCCCCCCTCCTCTTTGCTGCCCCCTCCGCATGCCGCCAACGGCAGCACAACGCATATTGTTGCAGCTCGGCAGATCTTGCCGGCTTCAGTCCACAGCTTCGCCAACTTATTTCGCCCGGTCGAGTTTTGAGAAACAGAAAATTACGCTGAATGCTAGATGCGCTGCTTCTTCCTAATGTGGCAACGTCTATTTTGTCGTATTTTGTAGACGGGTGGGGCGAGGCTTTCCGTAAGGTTCTGACGGACTAAAACGGGATCTCGTCATCGTCGAAGCCGTCATTGAAAGTCCGGCCGCCACCAGACGACCCGGCACCGCCGGAGGCACCGCCCGAGCGATTGCCATAACCGCCCGAATCGCCACCACCCTGGTTCCAGCCTTCGCTGCGGCCGCCACCGCCGCCTTGTCCGCCACCACCTTGCGCGCCGTCCAGCATGGTCATCACCGAGCCGGGGCCGGAAAGCACGACTTCTGTCGAGTAGCGGTCCTGGCCGTTCTGGTCCTGCCATTTGCGGGTCTGAAGCTGGCCCTCAATATAGACCTTCTTACCCTTCTTCAGGTAGCGCTCGGCCACGCCGATCAAACCGTCGGAGCGAATGACGACACTGTGCCACTCAGTGCGTTCGCGGCGTTCCCCGCTTGCACGGTCGGTCCAGTTCTCGCTGGTGGCGATGCGTAGATTGCAGATGCGGCCACCATTGGAGAAGCTCTTCACTTCCGGGTCAGCCCCCAGATTTCCGACGAGAATGACCTTGTTGACGCTGCCGGACATGGCTCAATGCTTTCTGCTGAAGGGCTGGGATGGGGGCCGCTTATAACCCGGCACTGCGCCCCGTCTAGTGCCAAGGCGCGCGCGTTCAGAGTCCCGCTGCCCGCGCCGTCCAGTAGGTGATGCCCGCGGCTATATAGGCAAGCGCGAAGAGATAGCCGAGCATGAAGAGCGGCCAACGCCAGCCGTTCGTCTCGCGCTTCGTCACGGCGATGGTGGAGATGCATTGCGGCGCGAACACGAACCAGGCGAGGAAGGCCAGCGCGGTCGGCAGGGACCAGCGCCCTTTCAGCCGTTCCGCCAGCGACCTAGCGGTTGCGTCCTCGTCGTCGCCAGCGTCGATGGCGTTAGCAGTGGCAAGCGCCGCAACAGCGACCTCACGCGCGGCCATGGCGGGAATGAGCGCCAGCGCGATATCGTGATTGAAGCCGATGGGCCGAACGATCGGTTCCAGCGCGTGAGCAACCCGGCCCGCCGCGCTATAGTCCACGGCGCCCACGTCACTGCCCTCGGGCGGTTTAGGGTAGGAGAGCAACAGCCACAACACCACCGTCGTACCGAAGATGATCGTGCCGGCGCGCTTGAGGAAAATCGCGGCGCGCTGCCACAGGCCGATCAGCACGTCGCGCAGCAGCGGCATCTGATATTTGGGAAGCTCCATCAGGAAGCCGCTGCTCTTGCCCTTTGCCACGCTCATCCGCAGCACGGCTGCGGCCAGCAGGGCGCCGGCAATGCCCGCGACATAGAGGCCGAAAAGCACGAGGCCCTGCAGCCCGATACCGCCGCCCACGTTCGTGTTGGGGATGAACGCGCCAATGATGAGGGTGTAGACCGGCAGCCGCGCCGAGCAGGTCATGAGCGGTGCGATCAGGATGGTGGTGAGCCGGTCCTTCGGGTCGGCAATCGTGCGCGTCGACATGATGCCCGGCACTGCGCAGGCAAAGCTGGAGAGCAGCGGGATGAACGCCCGGCCCGAGAGTCCGACGCGCGCCATAAGCCCGTCCATAAGGAAAGCGGCGCGGGTCATGTAGCCCGTCGCTTCCAGCATCAGGATGAAGAAGAAGAGAATGAGGATTTGCGGCAGGAAAACGAGGACTGAGCCGACGCCGTTGATAAGGCCTTCGACGATCAGGCCCCGGAAGAACCCATCGGGCAGAGTTTCCTCCACGACGCCCTGAAGCGCCGCGAAAGCGTCTTCGATCATTGCGATCGGCGCTTCCGACCAGCTGAACACGGCCTGGAAAATCACGAACAGCAGCGCGAGCAGAATGAGCGGGCCAAAAACGGGATGGAGCGCCACCTTGTCCACGGCGCCGGAGAGGCGACGGCTCGCCGTCTCGGAGACGATCGCCGCGCGCGCGATGCGTCGCGCTTCCCGCCGTGTCGCCGCCTCGTCTCCCGTTGCGTCGAGGGCGGGGACGGACTTTGCCTCTCCGGCCGGCAGCGTGAAAGGCGCGAGTTCGACCAGCTTGGCGCGCAACTCGTCGAGGCCGCGCTTGCGCACCGCCACTGTCGGGATCACGGGCACGCCCAGCTCCGCCGCGAGAATCGCCGGATCGATCTCCAGCCCGTCGCGCGCGGCAAGGTCGACCATGTTGAGCGCCACGACCGTGGGCTGGCCCAGCGCGATCAGTTCCAGCGCGAAGCGCAGATGATTGTCGAGATTGGCGGCATCGACGACGACGACCAGAATGTCGGGCCGCTTTTCGCCTGCCTGCTGCCCCAAAATCACGTTGCGCGTGACTTGCTCGTCAGGGCTCGACGGCGTCAGCGAATAGGTGCCCGGCAGATCGACGATGTCGGCGCTGCGTCCATCGGGCAGGTCCACGCGCCCGAGTTTGCGCTCCACCGTGACACCGGGATAGTTGCCGACCTTCTGCCGTGCACCGGTCAGCGCGTTGAAGAGCGCGCTCTTCCCGGCATTGGGGTTGCCGACCAGGGCAATGAGGGGCAGCGCGCTCATGGCTTGCTTGCGCCTTCATCGCTCACAGGACGGACGCTGACCGCGTCGGCATGATTGGAGCGCATCGCGACGATCATGCGGCCGACGCGACAGGCAATGGGTCCACGCCCGAGCCAGCCGCTCCGATGCAGCAGCTCGATCTCCACGCCTTCTTCAAGGCCGAGTTCGCGAAGCCGGCGACCTTCCTCGGTGGAGAGCGCGGCCCAGTCCACATGATCGATATGGGCTGTTGTGCGAGGAGGGAGGGACGGTAAGCGCACGGGAAACGGGAACTCTCAGGACATCGGAATTGCGACCGATTATCAATATCGCTTCATTGGCGCAATCCTTCATCGCGCAGGGTAGCGCAATCGTCCCAGGAACCGCGTCATGCTGAAATGATTATCGGCACGACCAGTGAAGCTCGCCTTGGCCTTTTCGAACCGCATGATCCCTTCGATTCGCCGGGCGAGGAAAGCGCGGCTTTCGGCGAAGGCTTCGCTCTCGTCGTTGACGAACACAAGCAGCGTGGCGGCATAGACGGCGCCCAGCATCGTCCGCTTGGTGTAGTGATTATAGTCGGTCGCCTTATCCCCCGCTGCGCGCCACATCACGTCCGCCGCGCGCCAGCCGAGCTTCATGCCATGGGCGACATTGCCGGGCCGGGCCAAAATGGCCTGCGCGCGACGAAGCGATTCGCGCTGCGGCGCCAGCAGAGTGAGCCGGGCCTCGACGAGGCTGGTGATGCGCTCGCGGATCTTCATTGCTGCCAGCGCCTCGATGGGCAGGGCTTCGAGCATCGCGGTGTCTATGCTGGCGAACCAGGCATCGATCATTGCCATTGTCCCGCCGTCGAAGGCCAGCGCGGCCACGTCCCGGTCGACGCCTGCCTGATCGGCGGCCATGTCCCGAGCCGCCTTGCCCCACCCGTCGAAGGCGGCATTTGCGGCGATTCCCGGCGCCAGTCGCAGGCGGAGGGCGTCGAGGGTTTCGTCCGGCGCGAGGCCGGAGGGTGCGGGGGCAGGAGCGCTCATGCCTCGTCTTCTAGCGGTTTCGCTTGCGGCGCTCCAGCAGGAAGGCGCACCAGCACCAGCGCGAAGGCAATGATGGCCGCTCCAGCGAAATCGATGGCTGACAGCGTTTCTCCAAAGCCGATCCAGCCGATGATCGCGCTGACGACGGGCTGGGTGAGCAGCGCAAGGCCAATGACGAGCGGCGTGAAGTGCGGCAGCGCATAAGTGAGCAACCCCTGACCGATAATCTGGCTGACAAGGGCGATACCGATCAGCGGTAGCCAGTTTCGCGGCATGATGCGCTCGCCTGCGGCGACTGCCATGAGCAGCACCACAGGCGCACAGGCGGCGGTCGAGAGCGCGAGCAGCCACCACGTCGGCAGTGTCCGGCGCGCCGACTGCATCACCAGCAGATAGCCGACGTAGAAAAGCCCGGCGAGAACGCAGAGCAGATCGCCCACCAGATGGTCGCGCGACGCCTCGTAGCTGCTGCCCATCAGCAGCAGGGCGCCAGCCAGCGCGATGGCGAGGGCGATCCATTGCAGCCGGGTTGGCCATGTGCGCGTCACCGCGATGGCGACCAGCGGCAGGATCAGGCTGGTGCAATTCCCGAAGAGGGTCGCATTGGCGAGCTTGGTCTGAAGAATGCCGACATGCCAGCTCGCCAGGTCGAGCGCGAAGAAGATGCCGCCGAGCATGACGAGGCCGATCAGCCGCTTCTGGCCGACGAGCGCTGGCGCCTTTTCCCGCGCGGCGAAGATCAGCAGCACCGGCAGCGCGAGCATCATTCGCCAGAAACCCGCCGCGATTGGCCCGGTATCGGAAACGCGCACGAGCCACGGGCCGTTGGCGAGGGCGATGTTGCCGAGGATGAGTGCGACGAAAGCCAGGCCTTGGACAGGGAAAGCCATTCTTGATCTGTGCGAGATTGACGGCGACATTGCCGGTCCCTAGCTCAGCGGCATCGGCAAGTCCCGTTTCAACTTGAAACTGATTTGGCGACTGGCCGTTCAGGATCCCCGTCTTCAGGAGACGTTTGGTATGACAGATTCCGCTTCTCTCTTCGCGCCACTTGCAGCCGGTGCGCTTTCCCTGCCCAATCGCATCGTCATGGCGCCCCTCACGCGGGCGCGCAGCACCCGGGACCATGTGCCGACCCCGCGCATGGCGACCTATTACGCGCAGCGCGCCTCCGCCGGTCTCATCATCAGCGAGGCGACGGGCATCAGCCCGCAGGGGCTGGGCTGGCCTTATGCGCCGGGCCTGTGGAACGCCGCGCAGGTCGAGGCATGGAAGCCGATCACGGCCGCAGTGCACGAGGCGGGCGGGCGCATCGTCGCGCAACTCTGGCACATGGGCCGCGTGGTGCATTCCTCGGTCACGGGCGAGCAGCCCGTCTCGTCCAGCGCCACGACCGCGCCGGACCATGCGCATACCTATGAGGGCAACCAGCCCTATGAGCAGGCCCGGCCGCTCGGCGTTGAAGAGATTCCGGGACTGCTGGAAGATTATCGCAAGGCGGCGCGCAATGCTCTCGAAGCGGGCTTTGACGGGGTCGAGATTCACGGCGCCAATGGCTACCTCATCGACCAGTTCCTGCGGGACGGCACCAATGCGCGCACGGACGACTATGGCGGCTCGATCGAGAATCGGGCGCGGCTTCTGTTCGAGGTCGTGAACGCCGTGGTGGGCGTGGTCGGCGCGGATCGCACGGGCTTGCGCCTTTCGCCCAATGGCGACGCGCAGGGCGTTATCGACAGCAATCCCGAGCCGCTCTTCGCTTATGTCGCGACCGAGCTGGAGAAGATCGGCCTCGCCTATCTGCACCTGCGCGAATCGCGTCCAGGCGGCACGTTCCGCCCCAGCGATCAGGCGCCGCTGGCGCCCGTCATTCGCAAGCACTTCACTGGCGCGCTCATTCTCAACGGTGATTATACGGCGGATCGGGCCGCTGCGACGGTCGCTGCCGGTGAGGCGGATGCGATTGCCTTCGGGCGGCCCTTCATCGCCAACCCCGATCTGGTGTCGCGCATCCGCACCGGCGCGCCGCTGAACGCGCCGAACCCCTCGACATTCTATAGTCAGGGGGATGAGGGCTACACGGATTATCCGGTCGCCGTGCCGGCCTGATAACATTGTTCACGGACGGCGGCGTCTTCAGGGCGCCGCCGTTTGGCGTTTCAGCCCGCCAGTTTCTGCGCGAGGTCGAACATCCCGATCGCTGCCTTCGCAGCCCCGCCGCCCTTGTCGCTCTGCGCGGGGTCGGCACGGACGATCGCCTGCGCTTCGTTTTCCACGGTGAGGATGCCGTTGCCGATGGCGATGCCATCCATTGTGAGCGCCATCAGCCCCCGCGCGCTCTCGTTTGAGACCACTTCGAAGTGATAAGTCTCACCCCGGATGACTACGCCTAAAGCGACGAAGCCGTCATAGCGCCCGCTTTCCGCCGCCATGGCGATGGCGCCGGGGATTTCGAGCGCGCCCGGCACGGTGATGACGTCCGCCTTGTGCCCTGCATCCTCCAGCGCGGCCTTGGCGCCTTCGATCAGCATGTCGTTGAGGTGGCCGTAGAAGCGCGCTTCCACGATGAGAAACTTGGCCATGAGTGTCTGTCCTTTTGCGCTGCGCGTCAGTCGAGCGGAATGGGCCGCTGCTCGACGACGGAGAGGTCGTAACCGTCGAGTGCGACGAGATTATAGTTGCTGTTGGTGAGCAGGATCATGTCGTGCACGCCCAGTTCGGAGAGGATCTGCGCGCCCGTGCCATAATTGCGCAGCTCGTCGGTCATGCCGCCTGGCCCGCCCGGCGTCTCGCGCTCCGCCATTTGTCGGGCGAAGCGATCCGTATCCGGCCGGATGAGCACGACGACGATGCCGGCTCCCGCCTCGGCGATCATCTCCATGGCGCGGCCGAGCAGGCCCGCGCGCGAACCTTCCTCGCCGAACACATCCGAGAAGATCGAGATCTGGTGCATGCGGACAAGCACCGGACTGTCTGGGGAGATTTGGCCCTTGATAAGGGCGATCTGCTCGGTTCGCGAGGCGTGGTTGAAGAAGGTGATGGCGCGCCACTCGCCGCCCCACCGGCTGGTGAAGGTCGCCTCGGCCCGCCGCTCGATCATGTGGTCGTTGCGGCGGCGATAGGCGATGAGGTCGCGAATCGTGCCGATCTTGAGCTTGTGGCGCTGCGCGAAGAGCATGAGATCGTCGAGCCGCGCCATCTCGCCGTCGTCCTTCATGATCTCGCAGATCACGCCGGCGGGCGTGAGGCCCGCGAGCCGGGCGACATCCACGGCGGCCTCGGTGTGGCCGGCGCGGACCAGCACGCCGCCGTCCTGCGCGACCAGCGGGAAGACATGGCCCGGCGTGACGATATGCTCGCGGCCTTTTGCGGCGTCGATGGCCACGGAGATGGTGCGCGCCCGGTCGGCAGCGCTGATCCCGGTGGTGACGCCGTCGCGCGCTTCGATCGAGATGGTGAATGCCGTCTCGTGGCGCGTGCCGTTGTTGCGGCTCATCAGATCGAGGCCGAGTTGCTCGACCCGCGTTCTGGAGAGCGCGAGACAAATGAGCCCACGCCCGTGCGTCGCCATGAAGTTGATTGCGTCGGGCGTAGCCATCTGCGCGGGGATGACGAGATCGCCTTCGTTCTCGCGGTCCTCGTCATCCACCAGGATGAACATGCGGCCATTGCGCGCTTCGTTTATGATTTCCTCGGCGGAGGCGAGCGCGGTGCCATGCGCGCGGGCATGGAGATAGTCCTGCAGCTTGCCCAGCGTCTCGACCGTGGGGTTCCAGTCCGCTTCGTCGAGACGGCGGAGACTGTTGGCATGGAGGCCCGCCGCACGGGCAAGCCCGGAGCGAGACATGGTGCCTTCGCGCACCAATGTGCGGGCCTGCGAGATGACTTCGATGTCCATGACGGTGTTGGTATCACATTAAAATGTGATCGACCAAGATTATTTGGCTACTGTCGTCCCAAGCAGCGATTGCATCCGCCCCAGATAGCGCGCCAATACGTCGATCTCGAGATTGACGGCGCTTCCCGCCGCCAGACTGCCCAGCGTCGTCACCTGCGCGGTGTGAGGGATCATGTTGAAACCGAAGACGGTGCCGCGTTCATCGTCCGTCACGGCGTTCACTGTCAGGGAAACGCCATTCACGGCGATCGATCCCTTGGGCGCCACATAAGCCGCGATTGCCGGTGGCACCGCAATATCTACCCGGTGCGAATCGCCTTCCTGCCGGACGCGCAGCACAGTCCCCACGCCATCGACATGGCCAGTGACGATGTGACCGCCCAGCTCGTCCCCCACCTTGAGCGCGCGCTCCAGATTGAGCCGCTGCCCTTCCGCCCACAGACCCGGAGCGCTCCGCGCCACCGTCTCGGCGGAGAGGTCCACGGCAAACCAGTCCGGTCCCTTCTCCACCACAGTGAGGCAAACGCCCGAGCAGGCAATGGAGGCGCCGATGGCGACCCCGTCCATCTCGTAGGCGCAGCCGATGACGAGGCGCAGGTCGCCGCGCTGCTCGGCTGTCTGGATGGTTCCGATGTCGGTGACGATGCCAGTGAACATGGGTGTGCGGTCCAATGATCTTCGCTTGCCCCAAGCGGGCAGGGTTGGTTGCGATGCTCTATGCCGCCCGCATCCGCTCGTAAACCTCCAGCCGGTCGGGGCCGAATATGCGGCTGTCCTCCAGTCGCCAGCGGCCATGCGCCTCGGAAAGGCTAGCGAGGCCAATGTCGCCCAGCCCCGGCTTCCCGGTCCCGATCAGGATCGGCGCGCGGTAGAGCAGCAGGCGGTCGACAAGGTCGGCGGCAAGGAAAGCCGCTGCCGTCTTCGCCCCGCCTTCGACGAGCAGATGGTCGCCGGGCAGGGTCATAGTCCCGATCTCCTCCGGCGCCGCAATGCGCGACCAGCCGTCCGGGACGTTACGACTGTCCGAACTCAGTAGAACCGGCGTCGGGCTGTGCGACTCGAGACCGGGCAGGCGGACGTCCAGTCGCGGCGCATCCGCTTTCAGCGTGCCCCGGCCCACGAGAATCAGCTCGTGGTTCGCGCGCTCGACATGCGCGTGCGCGCGTGCCGCAGGGCCAGTGATCCAGCGGCTGGTGCCATCCGCCAGTGCGATGCAGCCGTCGAGCGACGTGGCGAGCTTGAGCGTCACGAAAGGGCGACTCCGGCCCTGCCGCGCGAGAAAGCCCGCCATAGCCCGCTTCGCTTCGCGCTCCATCAGTCTGGATTGTACGGTGATTCCCGCTTCGCGCAGTCGGGCGATGCCTGCGCCGTTCGTGCGCGGATCAGGGTCTTGCAGGGCGATCACGACGCGCGCGATCCCGGCGTCGATCAGCAGATCAGTGCAGCATGGCCCGCGTGGCGAGACATGGGCGCAGGGCTCCAGGCTGACATAAGCGGTCGCGCCGCGTGCCGCGTCGCCTGCCTGCGCGAGTGCTATTGCCTCGGCATGAGGGCGCCCGCCCGGCGACGTGACCCCACGCCCGAGCACGCGGCCGTCGTCATTAACGATGATGCAGCCGACATTCGGGCTGGGGCAGGTTCGCCCATAGGATCGGTAAGACAGGCGAATCGCGGCCGCCAGCCACGCCTCGTCGCTTGCCAAGTCAGCGGGCTCCGGGCTTCTGGTTTTCGCGGGCTTCCGCCGTGGCAAGGCGCTGGTCGAGCTGCTTGTTGATCGCCGCGATGATGGCCTGCCTGCGCTCGCGGTTGCGTGCCTCGTCCTTGCGCCAGTCGATGCCGAAGGTGTCGGCGACGGACTGGAACTCCTTCTGCTTGCTTGCCAGCGCCGCCTCATAATTGGCGAGGTCCAGTTTCTGCTGGCGGATAACGTCGCTGTCCTTGCGGTCGGCCATCCAGCTCTCGACGTAGATGATTTCCTTCTTCTTCTCGATGTGAGGAGTGGAGTCCACGTAGAAGGCCCAGATCCAGAAGCCGGTCAGCGCGCAGGAGAGGCCGAGGATCGGCCATTTATGCGGACGATCCCCGCGAAACATGTCGAGGAGATCGGCAAAGGCGTTCTTCGGTGAAACGGGGCGGGGCAATATGGCCATGGCGCCTAGATAGGCTGAGTTGGGGATTCGTGCAAAGGCTGCGGGCGAGGCGACCCAAAGGACCGTCCGCGCCCGCCCCCATGCGTTCAGTTCTGCATGCGGAACTGAACGGTCAGCTCTTTCTCGGTCGCGATGGCGACGCCGTCACGAGTCGCGGGCCGGAAGCGCCATTTGGAGAGCGCCTGCCGTTCGGTCGGGGCGCAGAAGGCGGGATCGCTGCTCCGCACGGCGGAGGCGCTGGTCACGCGGCCCCGCATATCGATGGTGACGCGCACCGTGCAGCTTCCTTCCTCGCCCAGCCGCAGCTTGGCCGGTGGATAGGCGGGCTGGAAGGCGTCCGCATAGCGCGGATCGGCGCTGGCGCTGGTCAGCACGGGTTGCCGAGCGGGCGGCGGGACGGTTTCAAAATAGGGAATATAGGGCGGCGGAGGATCGACGCTCGTGGTCTCGCCACCGATTCGTGGCCCCTCACTGCCGAGAACGGAGTCGATTACGGTCGGTCGCTGATCCAGCGGTTTGGACTTGGCATGCGTGGCAATCACTTTCGGCTCGATACGAGGTTTCTCGACCGGCCTTGGCGCGGGCGGCATTGGCACGTTCGTCACGATGAGCCGCGTGATTCTCTCCACCGGGATCAGTTCTGGCGGAAGCGCGATGACGATCGCGGCGACGCCGACATGCACGGCGATCGCGGCGCCAAGTGCGCCCGGCGAGATGGAACGGCGGCTGGAAAAACGGGATGGAGCAAGCGCAAGATCGGTCATGGCATTCCCTCCTTGTGCCGGCCGTCTTTGATCCTGCCGGCTAAAGGTAAAGTTACAACATTACATGCGATCGGCAAAGAGCTTTCTATGGGTGGCCATGCCTGCTGTCCTTGCGGGCTGGGGCTGGCATTTGCTCCTTGGTCGTTGCATAGGCCCCTTCCACGGCGAAAGGACATGGGATGACGACCGAGACGGCCCCATTGGCCGGACACGGCGAATTTCGGATGCATGACGGCGAGTTCGTGGCCCTGATGGCCGCGATCATGGCGCTGAATGCCCTCGCGATCGATTCGATGCTGCCTGCCTTCCCGGCGATCGCCGCGAGTTTCGCGATCGCCGACCATAACCAGATGCAGTATCTCGTTTCTGCCTACCTGCTGGCCAACGCCATCGGGTCGCTCGTCGCGGGACCTCTGTCGGACAGGTTCGGCCGCCGACCGATTCTGCTCGGCAGCATCGTCTGTTGCGCGCTCTTCGGCCTCGCGAGCGCGATTGCGCCCAGCTACGAGGCGCTGCTGGGCATGCGGGTGCTTCATGGCCTCTGCGCCTCGAGCCTGGGCGTGCTCTGCGTTTCGGTAATTCGTGATCGCTACAGTGGCGACCGCATGGCCAAGCTGGTGAGCATGGTCTTCATCGTCTTCATGGCGGTGCCCATCATCGCGCCTTCCGTTGGCACAGTCGTGCTTGCCGTGGCCGGCTGGCGGGAGATTTTTCACGTGCTCGCCGTCGCCGCCACGCTTGTCGGCATCTGGGGGTGGCTGCGCCTGCCCGAGACGCTGCACGCGCAGGACAGGCAGCCGATCGCCCCGCGCGCGATCGTTGCGAACTGGCGCAAGGTCGTGACCGATCGGCTCGGTGCGGGCTATATGATCGGCGCGGGTGTGATGACTGGCGGCATGTTCGGCTTCGTGATGAGCGCCCAGCAGATCTTTGCCGAGGCGTTCGATGCGACGCGTATTTTCCCTATCGCCTTCGCCTGCGTGGCGAGCACCATGGCCCTCGCCAACTTCTCGAACAGCCGTATCGTCATGCGGTTCGGCGCACGGCGGGTGTCGCATTGCGCGCTCATCCTGTTCATTCTGCTCGGCCTGGCCCAGCTCGGCGCGGCTCGTCTCCATCCCGAGCCGCTGCTACTCTTCCTCGTTCTTGTTGCGCTCAACATGGGGATGATCGGCTTTACCGGCGCGAACTTCGGGTCGATCGCCATGGAGCCGTTCGGTCACATTGCGGGCTCGGCTTCCAGCTTTCAGACGTTCACGCGCATGACGCTGGGCAGTTGCATCGGCGCATTCACCGGGCAGCGCTTCGACGGCACGACCGGCCCGCTTGCTCAGGGTTTTCTCGCCTGCGGGCTTATTGCGCTGGGCTTTATCTTGTGGGCGGAGCGCGGCCGGCTCTTCACCCGCCCCAATCGCGCCGCCCTGCGTCCCAAGGATATGCCTCCCCGCTGACGGATCAGTCGATCGGCGGCACCGGCTGCGGCGGGGCGTCGGCATCCTCCTCGTGCACGTCGACAATGCCGCGACCGACATGGCTGCGCGAGCGGCTGTAGGCGAAATAGACCGCCAGGCCGATGACGGCCCAGATCAGGAAGAGGATGATGCTCTTATGGTCGAGGCTGACGAACAGATAGATGCACCCCGCGATGGCGATCGGCGCGGTGAGGAAGATGCCGGGCGTGCGGAACGGGCGCTTGCGTGTGGGATCGGTCCGGCGCAGCACCATCACCGCGATCGAGACCGCCGCGAAGGCGAACAGCGTGCCGCTGTTGGAGATGTTGGCGAGCTGGCCGACCGGGAAGAAGGCGGCGAACAGCGCCACGAATACGCCGGTGATGATGGTGATGACGTGCGGCGTGTTGAACTTGGGGTGGATCTTCGAGAAGGCGGCGGGCAGCAGGCCGTCGCGGCTCATCACGAAGAAGATGCGGGTCTGGCCGAACATCATCATCAGGATGACGGAGGGGAGTGCCAGACCGGCCGCGAGGCCGAGCAGATTGCCGATCTGCGGCCAGCCGATCTCACGCAGGGTGAAGGCAAGCGCCTCCTTGGAACACACCACGTCCTTGAAGCCTTCGGCCGCGCGCGCGGCGCACTGCAGGGCGAGGTCGCGGCTGCCCGGCTCCAGCACCGCGCCGGCGGCGTCGCGCACCGGCTGGGTGGAGAGGCCCGGCGCACCGATCACGCCGGCGGCGACGAGCAGGTAGAAGATCGTGCAGATGGCAAGGCTGCCGATGAGGCCGATCGGCATGTTGCGCTGGGGGTTCTTGGTCTCTTCCGCGGCCGTGGAGACGGCGTCGAAGCCGACATAGGCGAAGAAGATCGAGGCGGCGGCCATCGAGATGCCCATGAAGCCGGTCGGCGCGAAGGGCGAGAACTGCTCGGCATTCATCGCGGGAAGGGCGAGCACGACGAACAATGTGAGCGCGGTGATCTTGATCGCCACGAGTATGGCGTTGACGCTCGCGCTTTCGCGCGTGCCGATGACGAGCAGCCAGGTGACGAGGCCAGCGATGAACATGGCCGGCAGGTTGATGAGGCCGCCATCGAGCGGCCCCAGCACCAGCGTGTCGGGTATGTCGATGTGGAAGGCATGCTCGATAAGCCCCACGACATAGCCTGACCAGCCGACCGAGACCGCACCTGCCGCCACGGCATATTCGAGGATCAGTGCCCAGCCGACCATCCAGGCGATCAGCTCGCCCATCACCGCGTAGCTGTAGGTATAGGCGGAGCCGGAGACCGGCACCATCGCGGCCATCTCGGCATAGCATAATGCGGCAACCGCGCAGACGAACCCGGCGATGACGAAGCTGATCATCATGCCCGGCCCGGCCTTCTGCGCGGCCTCGGCGGTCAGCACGAAGATGCCGGTGCCGATGACGGCGCCGATGCCGAGCATGGTGAGCTGGAAGGCTCCGAGCGATCTGTGGAGGGATTTCTTCTCGGCAGTGGCGAGAATGGCGTCGAGTGGCTTGATGCGCCCGAAGATCATGCAGTGATGTCTTTCAATTGTCGCGGCGGAGCTTGCTGCCCCGCGCGTCCCCTTGTCATGGGGATGGGAGACTAGCCCCTAAATCGTTCCGCGCAAGAAGCTTGCGCCGCCCGGCACTTTCCTGTCAGCCCGCCAGCATCGGGCCGAGCGGCCGGCCGGCGAAGATATGGACATGGAGGTGCGGCACTTCCTGATGGCCATGGCCGCCGATATTGGCGAGCAGCCGGTAGCCCGGCTCGACGAGCCCCGCGGCCCGCGCAACATGGCCCACGGCGCGGACGAAGCCGGCGATCTCCGCGTCGCCTGCCTTGGCGGCGAAGTCGTCCCAGCTCACATAGGCGCCCTTGGGGATCACCAGGATATGCGTGGGCGCCTGCGGCGCGATGTCGTGGAAGGCGAGGGCGAAGTCGTCCTCATAGACGGTCCGGCTGGGGATCTCGCCGCGCAGGATCTTCGCGAAGACGTTGCTGTCGTCATAGGGCTGGGTCGCGTCGATCGGCATCAGTCCTGCTCCTTTGGCCGGCGGGCCTTTTCTTCCAGTCCGGAAAGTCCCTCCCGCCGGTCCAGTTCCGCGCACACATCCTCAAGCGAGAGATCGCAGTCGGCGAGCAGCACCATAAGGTGGAAGAGGAGGTCGGCGGCTTCCTTGGTCAGTTCCTTCCGATCATCGCACATCGCCGCAATGACGGTTTCCACCGCTTCCTCGCCCAGCTTTTGCGCGATCTTGGGCCGGCCCTTCGCGAAGAGGCTGGCCACATAGGATGTCGCGGGGTCGGCGCCGCGGCGGGCGCGGATCGTGGCTTCCAGGCGGGTGAGGCTCTCCATGGCGTTCGTCATCGCCTCAAACCGCGCGGACTGCAATGCCCGCGACAGCCAGCGCCGCGCGCGCCTGCGCCACGCTGTACTGGCCGAAATGGAAGATGGACGCCGCCAGCACCGCGCTGGCATGGCCCTGGATCACGCCGTCCACCAGATGCTGGAGCGTGCCCACGCCGCCGCTCGCGACGACAGGCACGTCCACCCGGTCGGCGATGGCGCGGGTCAGCGCCAGATCATAGCCGGCCTTCGTCCCGTCCCCATCCATGGAGGTCACGAGAAGCTCCCCTGCGCCCAGCGTCGCCATCCGCTCGGCATGGGCGATCGCGTCGATGCCGGTCGGGCGACGGCCGCCATGGGTGAAGATCTCCCAGCGTTCTTCGCCCACTCGCCGCGCGTCGACCGAGGCGGTGATGCACTGGCTGCCGAAGCGGTCGGCGATCTCGGCGATCACCTGCGGGCGGGAGACGGCGGCGCTGTTCACCGCCACCTTGTCCGCGCCGGCGAGCAACAGCGCGCGGGCATCTTCGGCTGATCGGACGCCGCCGCCTACGGTCAGCGGCATGAAGCAGACCTCCGCCGTGCGCGCGACCATGTCCAGCAGCGTGCCGCGTCCCTCATGGCTGGCGGAGATGTCGAGAAAGCACAGCTCGTCGGCCCCTGCAGCGTCATAGACTGCGGCCTGCGCCACCGGGTCGCCGGCATCCTGAAGATCGACGAAGTTGACCCCTTTGACGACCCGACCGTCCGCCACGTCCAGGCAGGGGATGATGCGCGTGCGGACCGTCATGATAGTCTCTCGCATTTGGTTGCGTTGGCGAAAGGAAGCGGAGCCGCGCGGAGCCGCGCTGGTCCGGATCGGCCTGCCTCTGCGCGTAACTGGTCGAAATGACAAGCGGGATGTCCGTCTGTCCAACGCACCGATAAGCGACGAGCTGTGCTAAAGTCTTGCTGCGTTGCAATATTCACAATTGATTATCGTTAATAAACCATAATAGACGGGAGGCGGAGGTAACTCTCATGCTCACTCTTTCGCAACGTCTGCTCGACTGGATGGGTCGTTCGCGCTTCCGCGGCAAGAGGCTCGTGATCCTCGCTATGGCCGCGCTGTTCGTGCTCGTCATTCCGTTCATTTTCCTCTTTGTTGTCGTTCCCGCCTTTGCCTTCGGCTTCGTCTCGCAGGCCTTTTCGCGCTTCGCGAACAATCGGGACGAGAGGGCACGCGCCGCACGCGCCTGACCTGTAATATCGGTTAACGCGAGGGCCGGACCCACATGTAAGATAGCGCTCAGGCGGATACGGCGAGCGCACAATTGTTCCTCTTTCGTTCCAGGTCATCCGGTGGCATTATGGCGCCATGGACGCGCTTCTCTCTACATCGCGCAAGATCATCCATGTGGACATGGATGCCTTCTTCGCGTCAGTCGAACAGCGCGACAATCCCGCACTTCGTGGGCTGCCCGTTGCCGTAGGAGGAGGCGGGCCGCGCGGTGTCGTGGCCGCAGCCAGCTATGAGGCGCGAGTGTTTGGCGTGCGCTCGGCCATGCCGGGCGGGCAGGCACGGCGGCTGTGCCCGGACCTCATCTTCGTTTCCGGACGGTTCGATGCTTACCGGGCCGTCTCTGCGCAGGTGCGCGCTATCTTCGAGCGGTTCACCGACGTCATCCAGCCGCTCTCGCTGGACGAGGCTTATCTCGATGTCACGCGCAATAAGCTCGGCATCAGCTCGGCCACTTATATCGCGCAGGAGATTCGCCGCCTCATCCGGGAGGAGACCGGCCTCACTGCGTCGGCGGGCGTGTCCTGCAACAAGCTGCTCGCCAAGCTCGCTTCGGATCAGAACAAGCCGGATGGGCTGTGCCTCGTCCGGCCGGAAGAAGCGGAGGCCTTCATGGCGGCCATGCCGGTGCGCCGTATTCCCGGCGTGGGGCCAGTGACGACCCGGCGGCTTGCCGCGCTGGGCATCGAGACGGGCGCGGACCTCTCCGCCTGGCCGCTTGCGGCGCTGGAGCGGCACTTCGGTCGGTCGGCGCAGTTCTTCCACGATGCTGCGCGCGGTCGCGACGATCGCCCCGTGCGGGAGCGCTGGGAGCGCAAGTCCATTAGCGTGGAGGATACGTTCGGGAGCGACATCGGGGAGGAGCGGGCGCTCGTCACCGAGCTGGACCGGATCGCGCAGCGGCTGTGGAGCCGTGCGCTCGCCAGTCACGCCGTCGGGCGCACGATCACGCTCAAGATCAAGCTCGGCGATTTCCGCATTCTCACGCGCTCAAGGACGCTGCCTGCGGCTCTGGATAGCGAAACCGACCTTATGGAGACTGCCCGCGCACTCCTGCGCGCGCAGTTGCCTTTGCCCATGGGCGCGCGCCTGCTGGGCCTTGGCTTCTCGAACCTGCCGGGCGAGGACCGTGAGAACGCCGCCAACGATCCGGCGCCCAGCCAACTTTCCCTCGCCCTGGCGTGAGCGGGGGCAGCTTTAGAGACTCGGCCCCTGCATTGGCTTGCTCGTCGTGGCCGCCTTGGTGGGCGCGTTAAGCGCTTCAAGGAGGCCCGGCACACGTGCGTCGCGCTGCGCGTAGTCCAGTGCCGACATGCCGGCGAGCGTATCGCGCTTCTTGGGATCGGCGCCCTTTTCGATCAGGAGGCGAACCATGCCGACGTCCTGCATCTGCACCGCGCGGATCAGGGGCGTCTCGCCCCGGCTGTTCGCCTGATTAGGATTCGCCTTTTTCGAGAGCAGCAGTTCCACACCCTCCGGGAAGCGCCTTTCCACGGCCAGCATCAGCGGCGTGCGGCCCTGATTATCGGCGAGATCGACGCGCGCGCCGTGCGCGAGCAGATAGTTGCTCCAGGTCATGTCCTTGCGGCCGATCGTGATGAGCAGCGCCGTCTCGCCGCTCGTCCGGTCGCGGGTGTTGATGGGCGTCACGCCCGGTTGCTCCACCGCAGTCGTCACGGCAGTGCCGTCGCCTTTCCGCACGGCTTCGAGAAACTTGTAGCTTTCGGAGAACTGCGCTGCGGCGGGCGCGGCAATCGCGAGCACGGCGAGGGCCGGCGCGAACCGACGGAGGATGGACGAGGAAAGGCAAGAGATTGATCGGGCAGGCACTTCATGTCTCCCTGGGCAGCGATAGCATGACCTTGGCTGGGCTGCTTGGTTGTCAAAGCCGCCTTAGCAGGGCATGGCTAGCGGCGCCATGAACATTGCGCGCTCCCCCCTCGCCCTTCTTCCCATCATCGCGGCCCTGACCGCCTGCCAGCCCGGTAACGGAGGAGGCGGCGAAAGCGGCGGGTCTGCGGCCGGAGAGCTTGCCGGTGCGCGGATCGGCGGCGATTTCACGCTGGTCGATCAGGACGGCAAGCCCGCTCGCTGGAGCGATTATGCCGGCAAATACCGCCTCGTCTATTTCGGCTACACCTATTGCCCGGATGTCTGCCCCGTCGATCTTCAGAAGATCATGGCGGGTTATCGCGCGTTCGAGAAAGCCACGCCGGACAAGGCGGCGAAGATCCAGCCCATCTTCATCAGTGTCGATCCGGAGCGGGATACGCCTGCCGTCATCAAGCCCTATGTCGCGGCCTTCCATCCGAAGCTGATCGGCCTCACCGGCACGGACGCGCAGATCGAGAAGGTGAAGCAGGATTTCGCGGTCGTCTCCGCCAAGGAAGGCGACGAGAAAGCAACGAAGGACTATCTCGTCAGTCACAGCCGCATACCTTATCTCTTCGGGCCGGACGGCAAGCCGATCGCGCTCGTGCCGGTGGACGATCCGGGGACACCGCAGGATGACGGTGTGCCGCAGGCGGTGGAGGCGTTTCTCGCCAAATGGGTCAAGTGACCGGCCCGCCAAACTTCTGGGAAGCGCCACTCGAAACGCTAGATCGCGGCCAGTGGGAAGCCCTGTGCGACGGTTGCGGCAAATGCTGCCTGCACAAGGTGGAGGATGCCGACACCGGCCGCATCTATCCAACCAATGTGGCCTGTCGCCTGCTCGATCGGCAGAGCGCGCAGTGCGCCGACTACAAGCACCGCCGCCGTTTCGTGCCGGACTGTGTGCGGCTGACAAGCGACAATGTGCGGGACATTCCCTGGCTGCCGCTCACTTGCGCCTATCGCCTCCGCGCGGAGGGTCGGCCCTTGCCGGACTGGCATTATCTCGTCTGCGGCGACCGCGAGGCCGTCCACCGCGCCGGCCAGTCAGTGCGGGGGTGGACCGTCTCGGAGGCTGTCGCCGGGGACGATCTGGAGCATCATATTGTCGACCGCGCGCTCTGAGCATCATGTTCTTGTCGCTGGGGAAGCGGTCCCCCTCACTATCCTGCGTCATGCGCGCGCACGCCGGATGCGCCTGCGCTACGATCCTGTCGCCGGGGCACTGAAGCTCACATTGCCGCCGCGCGCGCCGATCCGTCCCGCGCTCGCCTGGGCCTCCGCTCAGCAGGCGTGGATCGCTTCTCAGCGCCGCGTCGCGCCCGATGGCGTGCGCTTTTCCGATGGCGCAGTGATTCCTGTCGAGGGACAGCCGACCGCGATTCGCTGGAGCGCAGCCGCGCCCCGCACGCCCCGGCTGGAGGGCGATGTCCTCCATGTCGGCGGGCCTGCCGATCGGGTCGGCGAACGCGTCCTGCGCTGGCTGAAAGCCCATGCCCGCCATATGCTGGAAGCCGAGACCGTTGCACTGGCGAGCGCTCACGGTCTCCCGCTGCGTTCGGTGAGCATCGGCGATCCGCGCAGCCGCTGGGGGAGCTGCGCGTCGAGCGGCGCTATTCGCTACAGCTGGCGCCTCATCCTCGCGCCGGAGCATGTCCGCCTCGCCACGGTCGCGCATGAAGTCGCGCATCTCGTCCACATGCATCATGGCCCCGCCTTTCGTGCGCTGGTGAAGGCGATCAGCCCGGCGGACCCGGAAGCGGCGCGCGCCTGGCTCCGGCGGGAGGGCGCGGGGTTGCATCGCTACCGGGTGTGATGCTCGATTCAGCCGAGCTGAATCGTTTCGGTTCCAGCCCGCTCCCCCACCCGACCACCCATGGCATTATCCTGTTGGGTGGTCGGGTGGGGGAGTGGGCTGGTGCCGCTATCCACGTCAGTGGATCAGACGCTACGGATGCAATTATCGCAATCGCGCGCTAGTGTGAGCGCCACGTCCGAGTCTGGAGAGAGTGAATGCCCGATATGGTTCATCCGGTCCCTGAAAGCTGGCGTGATCGCGCCTATGTCGATGCGGCGCGCTATCAGGAGAAATATGCGCGCTCGCTGAACGATCCGGACGGGTTCTGGCGGGAGGAGGCAAAGCGTCTCGAGTGGATCACGCCATTCTCACAAGTGCAGGTCACATCGTTCAACGAGGCCGATTTCGGTATCCGCTGGTTCGCGGATGGCACGCTCAACGTCTCGGCCAACTGCCTTGACCGGCATCTCGCCAGCCATGGCGATACGCCCGCGATCCTCTGGGAAGGCGATACGCCCGGCGAATCGCGCACCATCACTTACGTGGAACTCCATGCCGAGGTGTGCCGCTTCGCCAACGTGCTGAAGGGGCTGGGCATCACCAAGGGCGATCGCGTCACGCTCTACATGCCGATGATTCCCGAGGCGGCGATGGCGATGCTCGCCTGCGCGCGGATCGGTGCCATTCACTCCATCGTGTTCGGCGGCTTCTCACCGGAAGCGCTGGCGGGCCGCATCCAGGATTGCGACAGCACGCTGGTCATCACGGCCGACGAAGGGCTGCGCGGTGGCCGCAAGGTGCCGCTCAAGGCCAATGTCGATGCCGCGCTTGGCCACTGCACTTCCGTCCGCTCGGTGCTCGTCGTGCGGCGCACCGGTGGTGACGTGACGATGCGGGACGGGCGCGATCACTGGTATCATGACCTGCGCGAGAGCGCGCCCGCCCATTGCGAGCCTGAGCCGATGGGCGCGGAAGATCCGCTCTTCATCCTCTATACGTCCGGCTCAACGGGTAAGCCCAAGGGCGTGCTCCACACCACCGGCGGCTATCTGCTCTGGGCCGCGATGACGCATCATTACGTCTTCGATTATCGCCCCGGCGAGATTTACTGGTGCGCAGCGGACATCGGCTGGGTCACTGGGCACAGCTATGTCGTCTACGGGCCGCTCGCCAATGGCGCGACCACCGTGATGTTCGAGGGCGTCCCCAATTTCCCCGATCACAGCCGCTTCTGGCAGATCGTCGACAAGCTCGGCGTCAACATCTTCTACGGCGCCCCCACGGCGATCCGCGCGCTGATGCGCGAGGGCGACGACTGGGTGAACCGCACCAGCCGCGCCTCGCTCCGCCTGCTCGGCTCGGTGGGCGAGCCGATCAATCCCGAGGCATGGGAATGGTATTATAACGTCGTGGGTGGCGGCCGCTGCCCCATCGTCGATACCTGGTGGCAGACCGAGACCGGCGGCGCGATGATCACGCCGCTGCCCGGCGCACATGATCTGAAGCCGGGCTCGGCCTCATTCCCCTTCTTCGGCGTGGAGCCGGTCATCGTCGATGCCGAGGGCAAGTCGCTGGACGGCGCGACCGAAGGCAATCTGTGCATCGCGCGCAGCTGGCCGGGGCAGATGCGCACGGTCCATGGCGATCAGGATCGTTTCTTCCAGACCTACTTCACCACCTATCCGGGCAAATATTTCACTGGAGACGGCTGCCGGCGGGATGAGGACGGCTATTACTGGATCACGGGCCGAGTCGATGATGTCATCAACGTGTCGGGCCACCGCATGGGCACAGCCGAGGTAGAGAGCGCGCTCGTCGCTCATGCCAAGGTTGCTGAAGCTGCCGTCGTGGGCATGCCGCACGACATCAAGGGGCAGGGCATCTACGCCTATGTCACGCTCAATGCGGGCGAGACGGGTGACGAAGCGCTTCGCGCCGAGCTGGTGAAGTGGGTGCGCACCGAGATTGGGCCGATCGCGACGCCGGATGTCATTCAGTTCGCGCCGGGCCTCCCCAAGACTCGCTCGGGCAAGATCATGCGGCGCATCCTGCGCAAGATCGCCGAGGATCAGGTCGATGCCCTGGGTGACACCTCCACTCTCGCCGATCCCGCTGTCGTCGATGATCTGGTGGCGAACCGGGTGCGCGCCCACGCCTGAGGGCCGACCGGCCCTAAGCGCTTGGGCGGTGGCGACTCTTGCCCTTCGTCATCCCGGACTTGATCCGGGATCCCGCTTGTTCGGCACGAGACGGCTGTCCTACAGTCTGAGCGTCATGGCAAAGCATTGAGGGGCAGCCACGGGCCGCCCCTCTTTCTCAGCGTCGGACGGCCGAAGCCGGGCGGAATTTTTTTGCTCCAAGAGGTGTAACCTTTAGAACCTTTCGCGGGCCCGGCGAGCACTCTCACCGCGTCGGCACGGGCTCGTCGCCTGAATAATCGTAGAAGCCCTTGCCGGTCTTGCGGCCATACCAGCCCGCCTCGACATATTTGACGAGCAGAGGCGCGGGGCGGAATTTCGGGTCGCCGGTCGTGTCGTAGAGCACGCGGCAAATCTCCAGGCAAGTGTCGAGCCCTACGAAGTCGGCCAGCGTCAGCGGCCCCATCGGGTGGTTGAGGCCCAGCCGGATCGCGGTGTCGATGTCACGGACATTGGCGACGCCTTCGCCAAGGGCAAAGATCGCCTCGTTGAGCATCGGCATCAGGATGCGGTTGACGATGAAGCCCGGCGCATCGAACGCGTGGACCACGTCCTTGCCGAGCGCCTTCGCGAAGTTCTCCACCGCCTTCACTGTCTCGGGCGCAGTGGCGAGGCCACGGATGAGCTCGATGAGGCCCATGACCGGCACCGGATTGAAGAAGTGTACGCCGATAAAGCGCGCGGCATCCGGGCTCGCCTGCGCCAGCCGGGTGATGGGGATGGAGGAGGTATTGGAAGCGAGGATCGCCTTGTGGCCGAGCACCTTGCCTACCTCGGCGAAGATCGCGCGCTTGATCTCCTCGCGCTCCGTCGCCGCCTCGATCACGATGTCGCAGCTGGCGAACGGCTCCGCCCCGCTGATCGGGGTGATGCGGGCGAGTGCAGTCTCGGCGGCCTGCGCTTCGATCTTCTCCTTCTCCACCGCGCGGGCGAGTTGTTTCGCGATGCCGGCCTTGCCCGCTTCCGCGCGGGCCATGTCCACGTCGCGGAGCAGCACCTGATAGCCTGCCTGCGCGGAGACCTGCGCGATGCCCGCGCCCATTTGGCCCGCTCCGATTACGCCTATAGTCCTCATCATTGTGCTCCTGCGTCGGCCGGTTCAATTATTCAGCGCATAACTCTATCCGCGCTCGGGTAACTGATCTATGGCCCAGATATGGGCAGGTTCGTCTCTGATTTGGCACGTTTCATCTCCGGCTTCGCCCTCGCGACCAGCGTCGTTCCGCTCGCGGCGCGGGCGCCTCTGCCAGATCCGGTTGCCCTTTCGGTGCAGACGCCTCCCCCGCCCTCTGCCGGCAAGGCCTCGGTCTCGCTGGTCATGGGCCGCACTGAGACGTTCGAGGACTGGGCGGTCGGGTGTGACAATCGCCTCACGTGCAGCGCAGTGGCGCTTCTACCGGAAGGCGCGGCGCGGCCTTATGCGATTCTCCTCATCATCACGCGCGCCGGCGGTCCGGATGGAGCCGTGACGCTTCAGCTCATCGCGGCCGACCCGCTTGAGGGAAAGATCGAACTGGTCGTCGACAAGGTTCGCAAGGCGGAGCTTAAGACCCTGCCTGACGGCGTGACGCTCACCGGCGCGGAGGCCGTGCGGATCGTGCAGTTGCTGGGCAGCAGCTTCGCGTTCGAGATCGTGCAGCGCAAGCAGGTGCTGGTGCAGCCGTCGCTTAACGGCTTGCCTGCGGCCTTGCGGTTCATGGATCAGCAGCAGGGGCGCGTGGGTGCACGGGACGCGCTGATCGCGACCGGCAATGGCAATCCCGCGACCGCGCGCGTGGCGCCGGCCGCGCTGGCCCTGCCTGCTCCGACCAGTCCCGGTCCGGCTGCGGAGAACGCGGTTCCTGCGCTCAATCCGGGGGAGGAGAGCGCCGCGCGCCGTCTCGCCGTGTGCGAAGGCGCGACGACGAGCACTTATCCGCTGGAAATGCATGCGCTCGATGCGGCCCATAGCCTCGTGCTGCTGCCCTGCGATGCCGGCGCCTATAATGTAAGCTTCGTTCCGCTGGTGGCGAGCGGCACGCCCGGCGCGCGCAGCTTCGCCGTTGCCCGCTTCGACGCGATGCCGGGGTTCAGCGGCGAGCCGGGCGCGCCGCCGCTTGTCGTCAATGCGCGCTGGAATCCCCGGCTGGGCATGCTCTCCAGCTTCGCCAAGGGGCGCGGGTTGGGCGATTGCGGCACGGCGGAGTCCTATCGCTGGGATGGCGAAGGTTTCCGGCTCGAGGAAGCGCGAGCCATGCCGGTGTGCCGGGGCGCATGGGAGTGGCCGCGTATCTATGCCGCCCGTTAAAGAGGGCAGCAGCGCGCGCGATCTCATTGCGGCGCTTGGCCTTGCGCCGCACCCTGAAGGCGGCTGGTATCGCGAGACCTGGCGGGCGCTATCGCCACCGGGCGACCGGGCGAACGCCACTGCGATCCATTTCCTGCTGGAGGCCGGGCAGCGCTCTCACTGGCACACCGTCGACGCGGCGGAGATCTGGCTCTGGCATGCGGGCAGTCCGCTCGCGTTGCTCACCGCGCCGGGTGAGGACGGACCCGTCTCGCGCGTCACTCTGGGCGGAGACGTGCTTGCCGGTCAGGCGCCGCAGCATGTCGTGGCGCCCGGCCACTGGCAGGCGGCCGAATCGCTTGGGGAATGGAGCCTTGTCTCCTGCGTGGTCTCACCGGGGTTCGATTTCGCGGGGTTCGTGCTGGCGCCGCTGGACTGGGCGCCGGGCGCTTAACGTGGCGTGCATCCCGCGTGGCGGGATGCTAGTGCGCGATACATCGCAAGACTGGCGGAGGAGAGATCATCATGACGGGTACGGGGTCCGCCCGAACGCCTTGGCATCTTTGGGCAGTGGGCATCGCCAGCCTGTTGTGGAATGCCATTGGCGCGGCCGACTATGTGATGACGAAGCTGCACAGCGCGGCCTATCTCGCCATGTTCACCCCGGTGGAGATGGCGTGGGTCGAGAGCTTTCCGTTCTGGGCCAGCGCGGCATGGGCGCTCGGCGTCTGGGGCGCCGTGGCGGGATCGCTGTTTCTTCTGGCGCGCAGCCGCTGGGCCGTCACAGGCTTCGCGCTCTCGCTGATCGGCATTTTCGGCACGACCCTGCACCAATATGTCCTCTCGGACATGCCGCCGAGCTTCCGCACGTTTGGCACCGCACTGTTTTCCGTCACGCTCTGGATCGTCGCGCTCGCGCTCTATGTCTATGCGCGCAGGCTGCAGGCGCGGGGCGTGCTGCGCTGAATTCAGGCGGCGTTCGCCGCCATATAGAGGCTCGGGAACATTGCCTTGAACGCCGCCAGCTTGGGTGCGTCCCAGCGCCGGATATAGGCGTGGTCCGGGTTCACGGCCATGAAGTTCTGGTGGTAGCCTTCGGCGTCGTGGAACTTGGTGAAGCGCTCGATCTTCGTCACGATCGGCGCGCCCCACACGCCCGATTTACCAAGCTGGGCGAGATAGGCGCTCGCTACCTTCGCCTGCTCGGGATTGAGCGGGAAAAGCGCCGAGCGATACTGCGTGCCGTGGTCCGGCCCCTGATAGTTGAGCTGGGTCGGGTCAGCGATTACCGAGAAGAAGATGCGCAATAGCTGGCCGTAGCTCACTTGGGCCGGGTCATAGGTCACACGCACTGCCTCGGCATGGCCCGTGCGGCCCGATCCCACCGAGTCGTAATTGACCTTCGTGGTGGTGGTGCCGCCGGTATAGCCGGAGACGGCGAGCTTCACGCCTTTCACATGGCTGAAGACGCCTTCCACGCCCCAGAAGCAGCCACCGGCGAAGACCGCGGTTTCCAGCTTGCGGGTCGGCGCGGCGTCGACGAGCGGCGCGGGCGCCAGCACCGTTTTCTCCGCGGCCCGTGCGGTGGCGGGATGGAAGACCAGCATGGCAGCCAGACCGACCATGAAGCCGGCAATGGCCCTCAGCAGGATGGGATTGCGCAGGAAGTTGGGCATGCGCATTGGCTTAGCTCCGGCATGATGAACGGCAGAAAAACGGCTGAGGGGCACCTGTGATAGCGGGATATCCCGAAGAGCCCGGACTATCGCGCGTCAAAGTGCTTTCGACGATCGACAGACAGGCTTCGGCATATGCCAACCCAGATTACATCACCCGAGGCCGTTCAGATCAGCGCGGCGCAGGCTTCCTGAATGCGGGTGCAAGCCTTCTTCAGCACTTCTTCGGATGTCGCATAAGAGACGCGGAATGCCGGCGCGAGGCCGAAGGCGCCGCCATGCACGGCCGCCACGCCTTTGCTGTCGAGGAAGTAGCTGATCAAGTCCTCGTCGGTCTCGATCGTCTTGCCGTCCGGCGTCTTTTTGCCGATGCAACCTGCGGCGTCGGGATAGACGTAGAAGGCGCCCTCGGGCGTCGGGCAGTTCAGCCCCGGCGCGTCGTTCAGCATCGCCACAACCAGATCGCGCCGCGCCTTGAAGGCCGCGTTGCGCTCGGCAAGGAAGCTCTGGTCGCCGTTCAGCGCCGCCGCTGCCGCCGCCTGGCTGATCGAGCAGGGGTTGGAGGTCGACTGGGACTGGAGCTTGGCCATTGCCTTGATGATCCACTGCGGCCCTCCGGCATAACCAATGCGCCAGCCGGTCATTGAATAGGCCTTGGAGACGCCGTTCACGGTCAGCGTGCGCTCGTAGAGGTCCGGGCAGACCTGCGCGATCGTCTTGAACGGGGTCGGCGCGTACCAGACATGCTCGTACATGTCGTCGGTGAGGATCAGCACATGCGGATGGCGGCGAAGCACTTCGCCCAGCGCCATCAGTTCCTCGCCGGAATAAGCCGCGCCGGTCGGGTTGGAGGGCGAGTTCAGCAGCACCCAGCGCGTCTTCGGCGTGATCGCCGCTTCCAGCTGCTCGGGCAGGATCTTGTAGAGCTGGTCGGCACCGGCAGAAACGATCACCGGCGTGCCGCCCGCGAAGTTCACGATGTCCGGATAGCTCACCCAGTAGGGCGCGGGAATGATGACCTCATCGCCCGCCTCTACCGTGGCGATCAGGGCGTTGAAGAGCGTATGCTTGCCGCCCGCGTTGACGCTGATCTCGCTGGCCACGTAGCTCAGGTCATTGTCGCGCTTGAACTTGGCGATGATCGCGTCCTTCACCTCTGCGGTGCCATCGACGGCGGTGTACTTGGTCTGCCCGGCGCGGATCGCGGCAATCGCGGCGTCCTTCACGAAGTCGGGCGTGTCGAAGTCCGGCTCGCCCGCGGAAAGGCCGATGATGTCCTTGCCCTCGCGTTTCAGGGCAATCACGCGGTCGGTCATCGCCAGCGTGGCGCTGGGCTGGATGCGGCCGAGGGCGGCGGACGTGCGGGGCATCGGAGTCTCCGTCAGGAAGAATGGAAAAAGACGAAGGGACGGCGACGCGCCCCGTCGGCGGGGCGGTCCATAGAGCATTTTCAACAAAATGGGAGGAGAAAAGGACGGAAAGTTGCGTCGGCCTGCTGGGGAACCCGCCCGCCCTATCTTTTCCTCGGCACCACATTTGCAGCAACGAGCCCGCGCGCGGCATTGCCGATGAAGCAGCCTTTCTCCAGATCGTGCGGACGCAGCTCGCCCTCGATGGCCTCGCCTGCATTGATCAGGCTCTGGCGCAGCACGCCGGGCAGGATGCCGCGCGAGAGCGGCGGCGTCACCAGCCGGTCGCCCCGCTCCACGAAGATGGTCGAGAAGCAGCCCTCGGTGAGGTAGCCCTCGCTGTCGGTCATCAGCACCTCGAAGGTGCCGCCGGCTTTGAGGGCCTGCTTATAGGGTCGGCGGTCCGTGGTCTTGTGATGCAGGCGCACATCTTCCGTGCCGGACGGGCGGGGCACGATGCTGACAGGCATGACGGCCTGCGGCCAGGTGCGGTGGGCACGAATTTCGATCGCCAGGGCGCCGGCGCGGGCGAGCAGCACGCGGACCCTGCCCGGCTCGGTCTGCGCGAATGTCGCGGCCTGCAACTCGTTGCGAAGCGAATGCCGGTCGAAATTAAAGCCCAGCGCCTGCGCGCTTTTCTGCATCCGTGCGATGTGCAGATCGAGCATGGGTATGCCGTCCATAGGGTTGAACGCCATGGTTTCGAGAAGATCGAACTGCCCCTGTGCCCCGCTCACTCCAGACCTTCCCCTAAAAATCAGCTTTCGGCGAGGAAGTGCCCCTTCGCCAGGCACTCCCGCCATTCGTCGTCTGCCCTTGAATCCGCGACGATTCCGGACCCGAGACCAATCGTTCCCGCGCCTTCTTCATTCACGCAAATCGTGCGGATCGCAACATTGAAGCGCGCGGTTCCGTCCGGAGAAATCGCGCCGATGCTCCCGGTATAGACGCCGCGCGGATGGCGCTCCACTTCGCTGATGACTTCCATCGCGCGTAGCTTGGGCGCGCCGGTGATGGAGCCGCAGGGGAAGAGGGCGCGCAACACGTCGACCGGGCCGAGGCCATCGCGCAGCCGGCCCTCCACTTGCGAGACCATCTGGTGCACCGTCGGGTAGCTCTCAACCGCGAAGAGCTCCGGCACATGCACGCTGCCCGCGTCGGCCACACGGGAGATGTCGTTGCGCAGCAGGTCGACGATCATGAGATTCTCGGCCCGTTGCTTCGGGTCGCGTGCCAGCGCCTCGGCCAGCGCGCGATCCGTCTCGGGGCTCGGGTCGCGCGCCGCCGTTCCTTTCATGGGCCGGGTGGCGATCCGTCGGTCGTCGTCCAGCGTGAAGAACAGCTCTGGCGAGAAGGACAGCAGGTGCCGGCCGTCATGGCGCACGATGCCGCCATGGCCCGCCGCCGCGCGCCGACGGATCGCGGCATAGGCAGCGAGTGGGTCGCCCGACATGGCGAGATATGAAGGGAAAGTGAGGTTGGCCTGATAGATGTCGCCCGCGCGAATATAGCCGAGCACTTTGGCAATCGCCGCGTCATAGTCGCTGCGGCCGATCGTAGGAGTGATCGCGCCGATCCCCGCATGGTCGGCAACTGGCAGCAGTGCCGGCACTGAATCGGCCGGGAAGATGTGCGCATCCTCGAATAGTCCGAACCAGAGCAGCGGGCCATCGTTTGCCGTCACGCTTTTCAGGCGCCGGGGCTGGAGGGCATGACCCGCCTCATAAGTAAGATAGCCTGCCGCGTGGAGGCCACGCCTGCCCGCCGCATCCAGCGCATCTAGTGCGGCAGGCACCGTGTCCAGCGTATCGGCGCGGATGATGTCCATCGGGTCGCGATAGAGTCTCGCTTCGCCCGCCATGCCTGCGCGCGCATCGTCCAGCAGCACGAACGGTGCGGCGGGGTCGGCGGGCAGGGCGGGAAGCATGGCCATGGCGGTTCTCATGGCAGCGCTGCGGCATCATGGCCAGAGGCTGGCGCGCCGCGAGGGATTCCCTTCCGCGCGAGGCTGTGCGACTATGCGTCGGCGCATCACAGGAGCCGCCATGTCGCCCGGTCTTGCTTCTCTCGTTCTTGCCACCGGCAGCTTCGTCGGCACGCATTTGCTCATGTCGCATCCGCTGCGCCCGGCGCTGGTGCGGGGTCTGGGCGAGCGGGCCTTTCTGGGCGTCTATTCTCTGGTGTCGTTCGTCACGCTGGGCTGGATGGTCTGGGCGGCGCGGGCGATGGAGCCGAACCTCCTCGCCGTTCCCGTCTTCTCCATTTGGAAGGTCGCCGCGGGTATCATGCTGGTGGCGAGTGTCCTTCTCGTCGGTTCGCTGCTGGGCAATCCCGCTCTGCCGGACCCCACTGGCGCATCCAAAATGCCGGATCGGGCGCGGGGCGTCTTCGCGATGACTCGCCATCCCATGATGTGGAGCTTCATCCTCTGGGCGCTGGTCCATGTCCTTGTCTGGCCGAGCGATCGCTCGCTGGTCATCGGCTTCGGCATCGGCTTCCTTGCCTTTATCGGAGCCCATGGACAGGACGTAAAGAAGCTGCGGGTGGTCGGCGAGCCGTGGCGGGCGTGGTGTGCGAAGACCAGCTTCTGGCCCTTCGCTGCGCTCGTCACCGGGCGTGCGGCCTGGCGCGATGCCTTCCCCGGCTGGATCGCGCTGATCGGCGGCGTGGCGCTCTGGCTGCTCGCCACATGGCTCCACCCGCTGCTGGGCGGGCCATTGCTCCCGCCATGGGCGGGGTGATCATAAAGCGGGTCGGGCCAGCATCAGCCAGACGATTGCGAGTATCGCGCTGAACGCGGGAATGCCGCACGCGAACCAGATACGATAGAGGTGTTGATAGGAGCTTGGCAGCGCCTCGCCATGTTCCGCAGCGTACTTGGCCAGATCGCGGAGTTTTATCTGTATCCAGACGACAGGAAGCCAACATATGCCGATCAGAAAATACAGGGCGATCGATGCCAATATCCACGGAGTCGTGAGAGGCCAGCCCACCCCCATGGCGAGCAGCACGCCAGTAACGGGTTGTAGGATGACGGCGCTGGCGGTGAAGAGGAAATCGGCGATCACCACGATCCGCGCAACATGAGCTATGACATAGGCATCACCGGTGCGGTGTGCCATCATCATGAAGAAGGCGATTCCTGCGCCCGTGCCGATGAGTGTGCAAGCGCCGAGCACGTGGACCCAGCGCAATAGCAGGATCAATGTGTCACTCATCGCTCTTCCAGCGTGATGCTAGCAACCAGCGCCAGAATGATGATGGGCAGAATCTTGGCAAGCGGTGCGAGCGGATCACTCCAATAGTCGGGGCGCAGTAGGCTGCCGAGCAAAAGATAGCCGAGCGAAAGTCCAGCCATGCCAATGGCGGCGCGACTGGCCGACCGTCGCCACAACAGAGCGACGGCTAAGGCAGTATCCGCAACAGCGCCACTGACCACCAGCGTCCGGGCAATGCCGGTGCCCAAACCTGCCTGGGTTAGTTCGCGCGCCGCAGTATCGAGTCTGATCAGGCTGACCGCACCGGAGAGCAGAAACAAGAATGGCGAGAGCGGAGACCATGAAGGGTAACAGTAGGAACAGCCGAGCTTGCCATCTGTCTTGCGCGCCCGATGGATGCAGCGCCAAACTCTCTCCTAGCGTGGACAGCGGCCGTCCAAGCAGCATCTCTCCTTCTTGGGGATCACCGGCCACGTTGCGCGCGATCATTTCCATGGCGGTGCTCCGTAGCGGGGATCGCCAGCCAGGATGCCCCAGTATATCCGCAAGCAGAGTGAGCGGGCGTGAAAGGATCGGTGGCAGATCAATCGTGACTCGCGCAGGCGGCAGCCCCAGCCATACACGATGGGCAGCGACTACATCGGTGAGCCGCTTCGGTTCTCGCTCCATCAGATCGATATCTTTTCCCATCCTGTCCGCCGGTGCTGCGAGGCAGGATCGGACCGCATCGACGACATCGTCCAGGGCCACGGATTGGACCTGTCTGTCACCATAGGCCGTCAGCTGAGCGGCGGGCAGCGCAGCAAGGGTCCGCAGGAGCATCGTCCCTCCATAGGCATTGCGGCCGATTACGAGGCCCGGGCGCAGGACCGCCCACCCAAGGCTTGACCTGCGGAGTCGGTCGTCCGCCTCGCCCTTCGTGGCCAAAAACGGGCTGGAGTCGCTCGATAGCGCGCCGGGTGCGGAAATCTGAATGAAACGCGGCACGAGCGCGCACTCGCATGCTTCGATCGCCGCGCGCATTGCAGAACTCTGGATATTGTTGAGTCGATCCCCACCGCCACTCTGAAGCGCTCCGCTGGCGTTGACGACAGCATCCATTCCGGCCACCAGCGGAATCCAGTCCTCCACCTTGCCCATCTGGTTGAGATCGCCCTGTCTCCATGCGATCATCGGCAGCACGCGCTGCCCCGTTGTCAGCGAGCGACCCAGACCGATCACATCATGACCGTCGGCAACGAGCTTTCGCGCAATCGCGCTGCCGATGAAGCCATAGGCGCCGATCAGCAGGATGCGCATCGGTGATTAGTCGAAGAGTGAGCTGACCGAGCTTTCGTCGGCGATACGCTTGATCGCTTCGCCCAGCAGCGGCGCGATGGGCAGATGGCGGATGCGCGTGCTCGCCGCGACCGCGTCGCTTGCCAGGATCGAATCGGTGATGACCAGCTCCTTGAGCTGCGACCCATCGACTCGCGCCACGGCGCCGCCCGAAAGCACGCCGTGCGTCACATAGGCGACGACGTCCACCGCGCCTGCTTCCTTGAGTGCGGCGGCGGCGTTGCAAAGCGTGCCGGCCGAGTCCACGATATCGTCGATCAGGATGCAGAAGCGTCCTGCCACATCGCCGATGATGTTCATCACTTCCGATTCGCCGGCGCGCTCGCGGCGCTTGTCGACGATGGCGAGCGGCGCGTTGTCGAGACGCTTGGCGAGCGCGCGGGCGCGCACCACGCCGCCCACGTCCGGGGAGACGACCATGATGTTCTCGCGGCCGAACCGTGCCTGAATGTCAGCGGACATCACTGGCGCACCGAAGAGATTGTCGGTGGGGATGTCGAAGAAGCCCTGGATCTGCCCGGCGTGCAGATCGACTGAGAGCACGCGGTTTGCCCCGGCGACCGTGACGAGATTGGCGACGAGCTTGGCCGAGATCGGCGTGCGGGGGCCGGGCTTGCGGTCCTGCCGGGCATAGCCGAAATAGGGGACGACTGCCGTGATCCGCTTGGCCGACGCGCGCTTCAGCGCATCGATCATGATGAGCAGTTCCATCAGATTGTCGTTGGCGGGGAAGCTGGTCGACTGGATGACGAACACGTCCTCGCCGCGCACATTCTCCTGCACCTCGACGAAGACTTCCTCGTCGGCGAAGCGGCGCACGCTCGCCTTGGTGAGCGGCAGCTCGACATAGTCCGCGATCGCCTGTGCCAGCGGCAGATTGCCGTTGCCCGAGAGGATTTTCATTTGGCGGGTCGCCCTTCCTTAGCCTGCGAGGCGTCCTCTAGCGTCGCGATGTTGGTCTGGGAAGTCGATTAACCGCGCATATGCCTGCGCAAAGACCCGCGCCGGTTTGAAATCGCCCGCGCACGCGTTAAAGCCGCACCCTATGACAACGCGCCTCATCATTGCGATGGCCCAGCTCAATCAGGCCATGGGCGATATTGCCGGCAATGCCGAGGCGATGCTTGCCTCTCGTGCCGATGCGGCGGCGCAGGGCGCGGACCTCATCGTCTATCCCGAACTACAACTGATCGGCTATCCTCCCGAGGATCTCGTGCTGAAGCCCGCGCTTGCCGCCCGCGCGGAGATCGCGCTGCGCGATCTGGCGAAGGCCACGGCGGACGGTGGCCCCGCGATGCTCGTCGGCACGGTCATTGCCAATCAGGGGCTGCTCTTCAATTGCGTCGCCCTGCTTGATGGCGGCGAGATCGTCGCGATCCGGCAGAAGCGGGAATTGCCCAATTACGGTACCTTCGACGAGAAGCGCCTGTTCGCGCCCGGTCCTTTGCCCGATCCGGTGGAGTTCCGCGGCGTGAAGCTCGGCCTCCCGATCTGCGAGGATATCTGGTTTCCCTTCGTTGCCGCGCATCTTGCTGAGCGAGGCGCGGAAATCCTCATCAACGTCAACGGTAGCCCCTATGAGGTCGACAAGGACGATCGCCGGGTGAACGGCGTGTGCGCGGCGCGCGTTCGCGAGACCGGGCTTCCTATCCTTTACCTCAACCGCGTGGGCGGGCAGGACGAGCTGGTGTTCGACGGCGCGTCCTTCGTGCTGGAGCGAGACGGCACGGTCGCGCACATGCTCCCCGACTGGGAGGAGTCGCTGCGGATCACCCAGTGGCGGCGCGAGGCGGACGGCGGTTGGTGCTGCGTGCCTGGGGAAGTCCATTCGCTCGATGAAGCGCCGGCGGACATCTACAACGCCATGCTGGTCGGCCTGCGCGACTATGTGAACCGCAATCGCTTCCCCGGTGTCGTGCTCGGCCTTTCGGGCGGCATAGACAGCGCGCTTTCCGCTGCCGTCGCTGTGGATGCGCTGGGCGCGGATCGCGTCTGGTGCGTGATGCTCCCTTCGCGCTTCACCAGTGCCGAGAGCCTGGAGGATGCGGCCGAATGCGCGCGGCTGCTGGGGTGCCGGCTCGACGATATTCCGATCATGCCCGCCGTCGCTGCGTTCGACGAGATGTTGACCAACAGCTTTGCTGATCGCGCCGTCGATATCACTGAGGAGAATATTCAGTCGCGCATTCGCGGCGTCACCTTGATGGCGCTGTCGAACAAGTTCGGCCACATGCTGCTCACCACGGGCAACAAGAGCGAGATGAGCGTGGGCTATGCGACCATTTATGGCGACATGGCCGGCGGCTATTCGGTGCTGAAGGACGCGTACAAGACGACGGTGTTCGATCTGTCGCGCTGGCGCAATGTGCAGCGGCCCTCGCTTGGTCTTGGTCCCGATGGTCCGGTCATGCCGGAGCGGGTCATCACCAAACCGCCCACGGCCGAGCTGCGCGACAATCAGAAGGATGCGGACAGCCTGCCGCCGTACGAGGTACTTGATCCCATTCTCTACGGCCTTGTGGAGCAGGAGCTCGCCGTCGATCAGCTCGTCGCGCGGGGTTTCGACCGGGATACGGTCGTGCGGATCGAGCGACTGCTCTATGTGGCGGAGTATAAGCGCCGCCAGTCGCCGCCGGGCGTGAAGCTGGGTGGCCGCAACTTCGGGCGGGACCGGCGCTACCCCATCACCAATGCGTTCAGGACCGGCTGATGATGTCCGTCCTCGCCTTCGCCCTTGCCCTGGCTGAGACGGTCGCACCTGCGGGTGGCCCGTTTGAGGACTATTATCGCCCGATCTGGACCGACATTCGCCTGAGCGGGACAAGCGATACCGGCAACGCCGTGATGAACCGGGCGTGGGTCTTCGGGCGCGAGGGCGAGACGGTCGGCCTGCATATGGAGGCCATCGATTGCCGCCGTTCCGCGTCGGACGCGCAATGCGCCTTCTCGGTCCGTCGCTCCGCCAGCTTGTCGCCCGGCACTCGCCCCGTCGCCGGTGCACCCGCGCTACCCGCCCTCGTCCACTGCCATGTCGATTTCAGTCTGGATGAAGAAGGCCAGTGGTATGTGGTCCACACGACGCGGCGTGGCGTGGCGCATTCGATGACGTCGATGCGGTGCCGCACGGAAGGGGCATATCCGCTATGAATCGCCGATTGCCCGTCCTCACAGCAGCATCCACGCCGCTTGATCGCGCGCTGTGCGGACTGCGCCGACTGTTCATGCTGGTTCTGGCATTCGCTTATGTCGCGCTGTTCGTCCTGCTTGCGGGCGAAGGGCTCTCCGTCGCGCTCGATGCCGGGGATGGCATCGTGCTGGCCGGGTCGGTCGCGACGATGCCTTGGGCCGCGCTCATCCATGTGCCGATCATGCTGGGCTATCTCGGTTTTGCGGCTGTCGCGCTTCATCCGCGCTACCGCGACGATACGCTTTTTCGGCGTATCGGCTGGCTGACGGTCATTGGCGTTGGCCTTTCCTGTGCGCGGATGGCAGCGGCGTTTCTCAACATGGCCTGGCTGGTAGCACCGCTTGCGCTCGCTGCGCTGCTGGTGCTGGGCCGCGCGCTTGTCGTCCTCGCATGGTGGCCGCGCCCGATCTCGATGGCCCGGCGCATGGTGGTCAATCTGCCGATCGGTCTCCATGCCGGCTGGCTGACCGTGCTGGCTCCGCTCAACATATTGAGCGCGTTCCCGGCCGGGGCGCAGGCGCTGTCGCTTGGCGGGGGCTTCCTTGCTCTTGTGGGGCTGCTGGCGCTCGCCATTGCCGGTGTGCGGCTAACCCGCGCCGAGCCGGCGTTCGTCGTGGCCATCCTCTGGGGCCTGTTCGCCATCATGGCGCGCGGCGGCGTGCCCTCGCTCGGGCAGCCGCTTGGCCTTATGGCGATTCTCGCCGCTCTCGTCATCATCGCTTTCGCGCTCTGGACGCGGACGCAGTCCCGCCCCGCACATTTCCTGTGATGCGGGCTTTGTGATCCACTGCGAGTTGCCTTCATGACCGTCATTACGCGTTTCGCGCCGTCGCCCACCGGCCGGCTCCACATGGGCAATGTCCGCACTGCGCTCGTGGCGTGGCTCGCCGCGCGCCACGCAGGCGGGCGCTGCCTGCTCCGCATCGACGATACGGATGTCGCGCGGTCGGAGGAGCGCTTCGTCGACGCGATTCGCACCGATCTCACCTGGCTCGGGCTGGATATGGACGGGGAGGCCCGCCAGTCGCAGCGCACCGCGCTTTACGAGGATCGCTTCGCCGCCTTGCGCGCCTCGGGCCGTGTCTATCCTGCTTATGAGACCGGGCAGGAGCTCGACCTCAAGCGCAAGATCCTGCTCGGGCGCGGCCTGCCGCCGGTCTATGACCGTGCCGCGCTCGCGCTTACCGCAGCCGAGATCGCGGCGCATGAGGCGGAAGGGCGCGCGCCGCACTGGCGCTTCCGGCTCGATCATGATCGGCCGATCGAATGGACGGATGCAATTCGCGGGCCTCAGCATTTCGACCCGAAGCTGCTGTCCGATCCCGTCATTCGCCGCGCCGATGGCAGCTGGCTCTACATGCTGCCTTCGGTCATCGACGACGCCGATATGGGTATAACGGACGTGGTGCGCGGCGAGGATCATGTCACCAACACTGCCGCCCAAATCCAGATGTTCGAGGGGCTCGGGGTGCCCCTGCCGCGCTTTGCGCATATGGCCCTGCTCACGGGAACCGAGGGCAAGCTCTCCAAGCGGCTGGGTTCGCTGGACCTCGATGCGCTGCGTGCAGAAGGCATCGAGCCCATTGCGCTTTGTGCCCTGCTGGCGCGGATCGGCACCAGCGATCCGGTCGAGCCCGTCACCGGCCTTGCGACGCTTGTAGAGAGCTTCGATTTCTCCCGCTTCGGCCGTGCGCCCGCGCGCTTCGATGAGGCCGAACTGGCGGGCCTCAATCAGAAGATCTTGCATCTCCTGACTTATGAAGCGGTTGCGGATCGTCTGCCCGAGGACATCGGCGCGGAAGCCTGGGAGACGATCCGGCCCAATCTTGCCACGGTGAGCGAGGCAGCGGACTGGCTCCCCGTCCTGTCTGGCGAGATCACCCCGCCCGCGCTCAGCGAAGACGACCGCGCCTTCATCGCGCAGGCGGCCGGAGTGCTGGAGGGGCTAACATGGGACGGCGAGATCTGGCGTGCGCTGACCGGCGCGCTCAAAGTTAGCAGCGGTCGTTCGGGTAAGGCTCTGTTCCTACCGCTGCGCCTCGCGCTGACCGGCCACGATCACGGGCCGGACATGGTGCGCCTCCTGCCGCTCATCGGGCAGGACCGGGCGCTGGCGCGGTTACGAGCGGTCGGTGCCTGACCCCAATGGTTATTTCAATCGGTCGGCTATGGGGTGCCAGTCATCTGGAATAATCCTGCGTACCAAGCGCTTTCTGATCCAGGCACGCCAGCCGGTCGCAGATTGTAGCTCAAGAGATTGCTGCATAATCGTTTGAACTTCTTCCTGCGACCATCGCTCCCACTCACCGGCTACGGAGAGAAGATTTCCGGCAAAAGCAGGGGATACTTCCTCACGCAAAATTCGCTCAAGTTCGCTTAGCCGGAATGGAGATCGTCTCAGCACCTCTGCGATGCGATCATAGTCAGCTTCATCGAAGGAAGTGTCGAGAAACAGTTCGCTCAGCACTGTCCAGACCGGAAGGTGCTCTTGAGTTCCGTAACGAAATTTCATGACCGTGAGGATGTCAGAACGGGGCGATGACCGCAATTGGATCGACTCTGCTCAGCGGTGTTCTCGCCTCAAGATAATATAGATCGCGCCATCGCCGCCGTGACGCGGATGCGCCTGACGCACGCTGGCGATGTGGCAGGCATGGGAGCTATGCGCGAGCCAGTCGCCGATCTCGGCGCGGATCGCACCGCGTTTGCGGGCCTCGCCGGGACCGGGCATCGGGCGCGGTTTGCCCGTCACCACATGGAGCACGCGCCAGCCCATCGCGCGGGCGTCGCCCAGCAAACGGTCGAGCCGCACATGGGCTGTCGCCAGCGTCAGGCCATGCAGATCGATGCTGATATCGGGGTCAAGGCGCCCGGCGCGAATGCGCTTCTCCCATGTGCCGTCGAGCACGGGCGCCGGTCGCGGTCTCGCGACGGTCGGAACAGCCTGCTCGATCCGTATCGGGGGCACCCGGCCCTTCACGCGCTTGGGCGCGTCGATCGCCGCCGCGAAACTCGCCACGTCATCCTTCACCACTGGCACCTGCTTCACCGCGCGCGGACGCAGCGGTTTTACGGTGCGCGCGACCGCTTCCCAGGCGGCGCGCTCCTCAGGGCTGAGTTGTCTGCGACCAGCCATACTGGCTCGCGAGACGGGCATAGGTGCCGATCGGCAACAGGATGAGCGCACTGCCCCGCGCGGACATGCCGCCCGCAATGCCGCGCGCACGCTCGCCTGCACCCCAGAAGCTGTCGAAGCGGTTGCTCCCCTTGATGGCGCCGCCAGTGTCCTGCGCTACCCAGATGCCGTTCGGTTCGGACCGGTCGAGCGAGAGCAGCACTGGCGCGCCGAGCGGCACATAGGCCGGGTCGGCCGCCACTGTCGCTTCGGGCGTCACCGGCAGGCCAAGCGCGCCAAGCGGTCCGTCGCCGGTCAGTTCCTTGAAGAAGATGTAGCTCTTGTTCTCGTTCATGATCGCGGTCCCCTCGGCGGGGTTGGCGCGCAAATAGGCCATGATGTCCTGCATGGAACCCGCCTGAATGAGCCCGCGATCCTTCATCAGCTTGCCGATGCCGGTATAGTCGCGGCCGTTCTGCCCATCATAGCCGACGCGAATCAGGCTGCCATCGCGGTCGCGCAGCCGGCCCGATCCCTGCACTTCCAGGAAGAACAGCTCGATGGGGTCGGCGGCGTAGGCCAGCTCCAGCCCGCGCCCGGCGAGCGTTCCGCCCGTGATTGCGGCGCGGTCGTCATAGGGCACGAAGTTCTGCGCCTGCACCTTCCCACGGATGCGCTTGCCTTTGAGTGCATCGGAGAAGAGGCCGAGATCGACTTCGATGAGATCGGCAGGGCGGCGATAGATCGGCACGCTGCATCCCGGCCGAGCCGCGCGGCAACCCGCGATCTCCGGTTCGTAATAGCCGGTGACGAACGCCTTGCCGTCGCCCACCTGCGCCACCTCGAAGTAACGGCGGAAGAATTCGCGGGCGTCGGCTTCCGCCCAGCTTCCTGCCGCGCTGCAGGCCTGCTGCCAGTCCGAGCCCTGCGTCAGGCCGCTCTGGTCGCGTCGGCGCAACAGGGATGGGCAGGAGATGCGGAAGGCGCGCAATGCCAGTGCCGACCGATGGCTGCCATGGGGCAGCACGGTCCCGATGTCCGGGCCTTTGACGAGGCCGGCCGACGCTGCATTCGCTGTCGGTGTCGCGCCTTCAGCGGCCGGTGGCGGCGTGAGAATAGGGGGCGGCGCCAGTGTTGGGCGCGGCGTTGCTGGCTGAGAGCGGGTCGCGGGCGGAACGCCGGTGCTTCCCGGCGGGATCATCCGACCGCACGCCGCGAGCGCGGAAAACAGCATAATGGAGGTGAGCGCGCGAAAGGAGGGGAGAGACATGGCTCTGCTTCCTGCCCGAGTTTCACCCGCGCGTTAAGTCTCTATTCGGCGAACCTCGCGGAACCCGTTCAGAGCAAACGGCGAAACCTCAGACCTCGTCGGTCTCGACCAGCTGCCAGTTGGGATCGCGGCTGCGCAGGTCGCGGCTGAACGTCCAGATGTCCTGGGTGGTGACGGCGTCGTCCATCGATCCGCCGATGATGGTGCCGTCCTTGTCGCGGGTAATCGCGGCGATGTCGGCCGAGAAGCGCACGGAGATCAGCGCCGTGGAGCCTTCTACGCGCACATCGTCGATCAGCGCCGAGTCGATCCGCACGAGGCGGTTGGAGAGGCTGTGTCCGGCGGCTTCGCGCTCGTCGATCGCGCTCTCGAAAGCGGCAAGCACGTCCGCGTCGCAAAACTGGTGCAGCGTCTCGCGATCGCCCTTCCAGAAGGCTTCCAGGATCATGCCGTAGGCGGAGCGGGCGCCGCTGACGAACTGGGTGACGTCGAAGCTGCGGTCGGCTGCGATCAGTGCCCGCAGGCCCGCCTGAGCAGGGATCGCCACTGCGCTCTCGGCGCCCGGCTGCGTTGGCGCGCGAGAATCGGTAGCTGGTTTCGCCGGTGCCCGCTGCACAACCTTGGCATCATCGATCGTCGCGGGGAGCTGACGGGGCTCCTGACCAGTGCGCCGGCCGAGCACAGCGTAGAGCCGCAACGCGAGCAGGGCGAAGATCATGGCGAGGACGACAATGGTGGTCACGGGATTCCGGAGCCTTTCCTGGCGGGACAGCGTCTGTCAGACATAGGTATATTTGCAGCGCTATTCAAACAAACAAGCCTTAATTGCATGTGAACTTCCCGCAGGCCCGGTCAGTTCCGTGGATTTCGCGCGGTCTGTGCCTTCTGGTAGCGCTCCCTGCGTCGGCCCGACGCGCGGCCTCTCGTCGCTCCGGTCATTGCTCCTGCGCGACTCGGCTGCTAAGCGCGCGCCACATTGCGAGCTAAAGGTCGCGCCTGCGCCAGCGGGCGGGCAATCGTTCACAAAGACCAGTTCAAAAGGGACCAGTTGCAGGGACCAGATCACAGGAAGGCATGGAATGACCGACGTGACCGCCAATGGCGCCGATACTTTGCCGCAGATCGGCCTTCTGGCCCAGTATGTGAAAGATCTCTCCTTCGAGAATCCTAACAGCCCCGCCGTCTACAGCTGGCAGACGCAGCCGCAGATCGACGTGCAGTTCAACATCGCCAGCACTCCGGCGGCGGAAGACGTGCATGAGGTCGCGCTGCGCATCACGGCCAAGGCCGAGTCGGATCAGGGCGTCGCCTTCGCTGTCGAGCTGCTCTATGCGGGCCTCTTCGGCATCCGCAACGTCTCGGAAGAGCAGCAGCAGGCGTTTCTGTTTGCCGAGGCGCCGCGCCTCCTTTTCCCCTTCGCCCGCCGCGTGCTGGCCGATGCCGTGCAGGATGGCGGCTTCCCGCCGCTGCTGCTCGATCCGCTCGATTTCAACGCACTGTATCAGCAGCAGACCGCGCAGGCGCAGGCGATGGCCGAAACTCAGCCGGCCGGAAACGCCTGAGCGGCGCGGAGCGGCTCCTGAACATGAGCGGGCGCGGCTGATCCGATGGGCTTGCTGCGCTCGACCGGCACCATCGGCGGGCTGACATTGGTCAGCCGCGTGCTGGGCATGGTGCGCGACATGCTGATGGCGCGTTATGTCGGCGCGGGCTTCGCGTCGGACGCGTTTCTCGTGGCATGGCGACTGCCGAACCTTTTTCGCGCCCTCTTTGCGGAGGGCGCCTTTTCCGCAGCGTTCGTGCCCATGTTCAATCGGATCATGGCGAGGGAGAGCGTGAGCGACGATGCGGAGGCGTCGGCGAAGGGCAAGGCCGCGGCGATCGATTTCGCCGGGCAGGTGCTGTCCGTCCTCTTCCCGGTGCTCGTCCTCTTCACGCTGCTGCTGATGCTTGCCGCCGGGCCGATCGTCTGGGCAATGACCGGCGGCTTTCCGGATGGCGGACCGGCCAAGTTTGCGCTCGCCCGCCATCTCACGCTTATTACCTTTCCTTATCTGGGGCTCATCTCGCTGACCGCGCTGCTTGGCGGCATATTGAACAGCTTCGATCGCTTCTGGGTGAATGCCGCCGCGCCGGTCCTGCTCAATATCTGCATGATCGTCGCGATTCTGTGCTTCCGGGGCGATACCGAGGTCGAGACCGCGCTCACGCAGGCCATCGCCGTCACGGTTTCGGGCGCGCTCCAGCTTGTGTGGCTCATCTGGTCCTGCCGCAGGGCAGGCGTGGTGCTCCGCCTGTCGCGTCCGCGCCTTTCCCCGCAGGTGAAGGCGCTGCTCGTCATCATTGGTCCGGCCGCGCTGGGGCAGGGCGCCATCCAGCTCAATCTGGTCATTTCCACGGCGCTCGCCGCTCGGCTGCTGCCGCAGGGCGCGATCAGCTGGATCTATTACGCGGACCGGCTGAACCAGCTTCCGCTGGGGCTCATCGGGATCGGGGTGGGTACGGCCATTCTGCCGGCGCTTTCCCGCCAGATCGGCTCGGGCAATCGGGAAGCCGCAAGCAACACCCAGAATCGCGCCATGGAGCTCGCGCTCTTTCTCTCGCTGCCTGCCGCTGTCGCGCTGCTCGTTTCGGCGGTTCCGCTGGTGCGCGGCGTCTTCCAGCACGGCGCGTTCACGGCAGGGGACACCGTGGGCACGGCGATGGCTCTTGCCGCCTTCGCGCCCGGCGTTCCGGCCTATGTGCTCATCAAGGTGCTGACGCCCGGCTTTTATGCGCGGGCGGATACAAAGACGCCGGTGCGGATTGCTCTCGTCGCCATGCTGGTCAATCTGGTGGGAAACCTCATCCTCGTTTGGCCACTGGGGGCGGCGGGTATCGCGCTGTCCACAGCCATCTCCGCATGGGTCAATGTGGCGCTGCTCTACTGGCGGCTGCACAGTGGCGATCATCTGCGGATGGACGACCGCTTCCGCGCCAAGGCACTTCGGATCGTCGCGGCCGGGCTGCTTATGGGCGTGGCGCTGTTCTTCGCCAATGACGTGGCGGACCGGTTCATGGCGTCCGCCTTCTGGGAGCGGATCGTGGCGCTCGCCCTGCTCTGCGGCGGCGGAGGTCTGGTGTATGTTCTTGCCGCCTTCGGCCTCGGGGCTTATCGGCTGTCCGAACTTAAAGCGCAGGTTACCCGCGCACCCCGAACCTGAAAGTCATCCCGATGCGCGTCCTCTCCGGCATCCAGCCGACCGGCAATCTTCACCTCGGCAATTATCTCGGGGCGATCCGCAACTGGGTGCGGATGCAGGACGCGATGACGGACGGGAGCGAGTGTTTTTTCTTCCTGGCCGATCTTCATTCCATCTCGGTGCATGAAGGCGCAGAGCAACGCCGCGCCAATGTGCGGCACATGGCGGCAGCGCTCATCGCGGCGGGCATCGATCCGGACCGCAGCGTGCTGTTCAATCAGGCGCGGGTGCCGGCCCATGCCGAGCTCTGCTGGCTGCTGATGGGCACCGCGCGGATCGGCTGGTTGAACCGAATGACCCAGTTCAAGGACAAGGCGGGCAAGAACCGCGAAGGCGCGTCGGTCGCGCTTTATGCCTATCCCGTTCTGCAGGCAGCGGACGTGCTGCTCTATCAGGCGACGCATGTGCCCGTCGGCGAGGACCAGAAGCAGCATCTCGAGCTCACCCGCGACGTTGCGATCAAGTTCAACGCCGATTTCGGTGTGGAGCTGTTCACTGTGCCGGACCCCTATATCCAGAAGGAAACCGCGCGGATCATGTCGCTGCGGGACGGCACGGCCAAGATGTCCAAGTCCGATCCGTCGGACATGAGCCGCATCAACCTGACGGACGATGACGACGCGATCATGCAGAAGGTGCGGAAGGCGAAGACCGACCCCGCGCCGCTGCCGGAGCGCGCGGCTGATCTGGAGGGACGCGCCGAAGCGGCCAATCTGGTTGGCATTTATGCGGCGCTCGCCGGGAGCACGCCGGACGCGGTATGCGCGCAGTTTGCGGGGCAGGGATTTGGCGCGTTCAAGCCCGCGCTGGGTTCGCTACTGATCGAGACGCTGGCGCCGATCCGGACGCGCTATCTCGAACTCATTGAGGATGCGCCCGCCCTCGACGCGATTCTCGAGGCCGGAGCGCAGAGGGCCGCTGCCGCCGCTCAGCCGACTCTGCGCGGCGCCTATGAAGCGCTTGGCCTTTTCCGCTGAGCCTGTCTTTCCGGTTAGGGGTCTTCGGCTCCGTCTAGTCACTGGGCAACGGGCGGTGGATGGAGCGTCCGGCGCGTTGGAGCGTTCAATGCTAGTTCATTTGACGCGCGCTAGATTAGGCCGCAAGTCAGGCTCTTGGGCCTGAAGGACAGGATAAGAGTCGATGACCATGAAAAGGCTTTCCCTTCTCGCCGCTGCCTCCGCCGCGTCCCTCATGGCGCTCTCGGGTTGCGCCAGCAATTTTCGCGCGGACGTTTCGCGCTTTCAGCAGCTTCCGCCACCGAGCCAGGGGCAGACGTTCACTGTGCAGGCGGAGAACCCGCAACTCGCGGGTGGTCTCGAGTTCGGCCATTACGCCCAGCTCGTGACCGAGCGGATGGTCGCGCAGGGCTATCAGCCCGCCAGCGATCCCGCCACTGCGCAGCTTATCGTCCGGATGGACTATGGTGTGGATCGCGGTCGTGAACGCATCCGGTCCAGCGGTTTCTCCGGCGGTTGGGGCGGCTTCGGCGGTCCTGGCTGGGGCGCATGGGGTCCGGGTTATGGCCGGGGCTGGGGCCCCGCCTGGGGCGGCTGGCGCGGCCGTTATGCCTATGGCTTCTATGATCCCTTCCTCTGGGGTCCGGGGCCGGGCTTTAATGACGTGTCGAGCTACACCGTCTATGGCAGCCAGCTTCGCCTGCGCATCGACAAGGCCGGTGGCGGCCGCGTGTTCGAGGGCACCGCCCGTGCACAGAGCGTTAGCAACAAGCTTACTTATCTGGTGCCAAACCTGATCGACGCGATGTTCACGGGCTTCCCCGGCAATAATGGGGAAGAGATCAAGGTTACCGTCGCGCCGGAGCCGAAGAAGGACTGATCCTTCGATTAATTCACTCGGGTCCGTGCATCCAGCGCGGACCCGATGGTCCCCTTAGCGGAAGCTCTTGCTGAGCATGACCAGTGCGGGATCGCCGTCGACCGCGCGCGCTATGAAGCCCTTCTCCCGCTCCAGTTCGATTGTCGCGCGATTGGCCCTGTTCTCGATCGAGATAACCCGGCCTACGCCGCGCATATGTGCCTCATCGCTCAGCAGATCGAGCAGAACCCATCCCACTCCCTTGCCTCTATAGTCCTGCCGCACCGAGACAGCGATCTCGGCGGTGTCCATTGCCCGGTCGCAGGCCAGCAGCGCGGAGGCGACGGGGTGCCCGGTCGCCTGATCGAAGGCGAGAAAGCTCTCGGTGTGGAAATGGTCGGTGTGGATCAGCGGATCGATCTGCGCGGAGGTGACGCAGGGCGCGGCCGTCAAAAAGCGGAAGCATCGGTCCTCGTCGCTCACCTGCGCGAACAGTGCGGTCAGAGCCGCTTCGTCATGTTCGTCGGCAAGGCGTATATCGAGCGCCACCCCCTCGCGGGTGGTGACTTTACGTACGGTCTTCGTGGGCTGCAGAATCTCGGTGACGTTGCACATGGCTTTCCTCCGGTCGTTCGAGGAGTGATACCAGCCATTTAGTCGCGTAGCGGTCCCGGCGCGTTGACCAAGGACAAGTTTGCTCAGTTCTTCGCGGCGAGGGCGCTCAGCTCCTCCAGATCCAGATCGTGCTCCAGTTCGTGGAGCGTGCGGTCGTCGATCTTGCCGGCCCGGTGCAGGCGGATGAGCTTGGCGCGTCCGGCAGCGGTCGCTCCCAGCACCAGATCGAAATGGGCGTGCAGGCGCGGCGCGAAATGGTCTTCCTGCCCGGCATACTCGGCCGAGATGCTCGCGCGGCGACGGTAGCGATCCAGCAATTGCGGATGGATCAGCTCGCCTGCCTCGTCATAGGCGCGGCTTGCCACATGGTCGAGCTGCGCCTGCGCCATGGCCGCTTCGGCTTCGGACATGGTCATCGGCGCGTCGCCCCCCGCCGCGCCGGGTAGGTTCGCCCAGCGGATGACCCAGCCGAGCGACATGCCCTGCACCAGCACCGTCGCCAGAATCACGGCGAAGGCGCACACGAGCATGAAGTCGCGACCCGGCACGGCGGCAGGCACGCTCAGCGCCACCGCCAGCGTCACCACGCCGCGCATCCCTGCCCAGCCGAGCACCGTAGCCGCGCGCGGGCCGATTGGCCGATAGCGCTTCCAGCCGATCCGACGCTGAAGCGCAATCAGTCCGTCCGTTGCGAAGATCCATGCGAAGCGCGCCAACGTCATGGCGAGAATGATGAGCGCGATTGGCACTGCCATCTGCTCCAGCGCGACACGGAAGCCACCCGCGCGATCGATCACGTCGCGCAGCGATGAGCCGATCAGCATGAAGACGGAGGCTTCGAGGAGGAAGATCAGCACGGCCCAGAAGGCTGTGCCGCGTATGCGGACTGCCGCGCTGAACACGACATGCTGATACCAGCCGCAGATGAGGCCCGCGATGACCGTGGCGATGACGCCGGAGACATGGATCATCTCGCCCGCGAGATAGGCGGTCCAGCCGATCAGCGTGGACGATGCGATCTTGAGATAGTCGTCGCCCAGACGCGGCACCAGCAGCACCCATGCGGCGCCCGCTGCCACGCCGACCAAGGCGCCGCCCGTGGCCAGCAGGGCGAAGCTGCCGAGCGCGTCGATGGTGCTGAACATGCCGGTGAGCGCCGCGGCAATCGCGAATCGGAAGAGCACGAGGCCGGTTGCATCGTTGAACAGGCTCTCGCCTTCCAGGAGAATGGAAAGCCGGGGCGGCAGCTGCACGCGCGAGAGGATGGCGCGCGCGGAGATGGCGTCCGGTGGAGAGACGATGGCGCCCAGCGCGGCGCACGCGGCCCAAGGGAGCGACGGCATCAGCAGATGGGCCGTGACGGCGACCACTGCCGTCGTGAAGACGACTGCGCCGATCGCGAGGGAGGCGATGCCGAAGATGTGGCGCTTGAGATGGCCGACGGCGATGAACCATGCGCCGTCCATCAAGAGTGGCGGCAGAAAGATCACCAGCACCAGTTCGGGATTGAGCGTGATGATGGGCAGGCCGGGCACGAAGGCGAGTAGCGCGCCGCCCGTGATGAGGGCCACGGCAGGCGGCAGGCCCAGCTTCGCCGCCGCATAATGGAGGGCGATGATCGCGATCATCATCGCGATGACCAGCTCGAACAGTTCGGTCGGATGCATGTGGCCCCCTGCTTGCCCCGCCCGGAGCCTATCGCGGCTTTATCGGTCGGGGAAGTGCCATGCGTGGGTCAGTGCCCGGCGACATTATCGAAGGCTCCGGAGGCAGATGGCCTGCCTCCGGATCGTCCCAGTAATCCGGACCGTGCTCTCGAAAAATCCCGCTTTAGACGTCGAGATTGGCGACGTTGAGCGCGTTGTCCTGAATGAACTCGCGACGCGGCTCCACCACATCGCCCATCAGCCGTGTGAAGATCTCGTCGGCCACGTCCGCCTGTTCGATGGCGACGCGCAGCATCGAGCGGTTGGAGGGATCGAGCGTCGTTTCCCAGAGCTGCTCGGCGTTCATTTCGCCCAGCCCCTTGTAGCGCTGGATGGAGAGGCCCTTGCGGCCCGCCGCCAGCACCGCGTCGAGCAATTCGCTTGGCCGCGTCACGGTCACGGTTCCCTTGGCGGCGCTGGCAGGCTCGCCGTCCTCGTCGCTGTCGGCGGCAGCTGCTGCGGCCTTGATCGAGACCAGCCGGTTCGGCATCGCGTAGAGGCTCGCCTGCTCGCGGGTCAGCGTGTCCAGCTTGCGCGCCTCGGTCGACGCGATGAACGCCGCCTCGACGATATGATGGTCGGTCACACCGCGCAGCAGCCGCTCCAGATGGAAGCCGCCCTCCTCCGTCACCCGGCCGGACCAGCGCCCTTCGCTGTCGGCTACGTCGAGCCAGCGCGTCGCGCGATCCAGCGCATCGGCGCGGCTGTCGCCGGCATCGGGATTGAGCGCACCGGCCAGCGCCAGCGCCTCGATGATTGCCGGGTCGTAGCGGCGCGGTACATAGCGCATCAGGGTGCGCACGCGCCGGGCATGCTCCACAAGATCGCGCAGGTCGGCGCCGGAGCGCGTGCCGCCCTCGGTCTCCAGCAGCATCGCGTCGACGCCTGCATCCACCAGATACTGGTCGAGCGCGGCTTCATCCTTGAGGTAGACTTCGCTGCGTCCGCGCGTCGCCTTGTAGAGCGGCGGCTGAGCGATGTAGAGATGGCCCGCCTCGATGATCTGCGGCATCTGCCGGTAAAAGAAGGTGAGCAGCAGCGTGCGGATATGCGCGCCGTCCACGTCCGCGTCGGTCATGATGACGATCTTGTGGTAGCGCAGCTTCTCCAAGTTGAAGTCGTCGCGAATGCCGGTGCCCATTGCCTGGATGAGCGTGCCGATTTCGCGGCTGCCGAGCATCCGGTCGAAGCGCGCGCGCTCCACGTTCAGGATCTTGCCGCGCAGGGGCAGGATCGCCTGATTATGGCGGTTTCGGCCGCTCTTGGCGGAGCCGCCAGCCGAATCGCCCTCGACGAGGAAGAGTTCGCTCTTGGCGGGGTCGCGCTCCTGGCAGTCAGCGAGCTTGCCGGGCAGGCTGGCAATGTCCATCGCGCCCTTGCGTCGGGTCAGCTCGCGCGCCTTCTTGGCGGCTTCGCGCGCGGCCGCGGCGTCGATCACCTTCTGCACGATACTGCGCGCGTGACCGGGGTTTTCTTCCAGCCACTCGGCCAGCTTGTCCGCCATCAGGCTTTCGAGCGGCTGACGCACTTCGGAGGAGACCAGCTTGTCCTTGGTCTGGCTGCTGAACTTGGGATCGGGCAATTTGACGGAAACGATCGCGGTCAGCCCCTCGCGCATGTCGTCGCCCGTCAGGCTTACCTTCTCCTTCTTGAGCAGGCCCGACTTGTCGCCATAGTTGTTGAGCGTCCGGGTCAGCGCGGCGCGAAACGCAGCCAGATGGGTGCCGCCGTCACGCTGCGGGATGTTGTTCGTGAAGCACAGGACGTTTTCGTAATAGCTGTCGTTCCACTCCAGCGCGACGTCGATGGTCACGTCGTCGCGGGTGCCATTGATCGCCACGGGTTCGGGCATCAGCGGCGTCTTGTTGCGGTCGAGCCATTTCACGAAGGCGGCGATGCCCCCCTCATAGTAAAGCTCGACCTCTTTCTTCTCCTCGTGCCGCGCGTCAGTGAGGAACAGGCGCACGCCCGAGTTGAGGAAAGCGAGCTCGCGATAGCGGTGCTCCAGCTTCTCGAAGTCGAACTCGGTGATCTTGAAGGTAGCAGGCGAGGGCAGGAAGGTGACGCGCGTGCCCTTGAGGTCACCGGCCGGGCCGACCACGCGCAGCGGCGCTTCGGCATCGCCATGGCGGAAGCGCATGGTATGCTCCTGCCCGTCACGCCAGATGGTGAGGTCGAGCCATTCGGAGAGGGCGTTCACGACGCTGACGCCCACGCCATGCAGGCCGCCCGACACCTTGTAGGCATTGTCGTCGGATGTGTTCTCGAACTTTCCACCGGCGTGGAGCTGGGTCATGATGACCTCCGCCGCCGAGACGCCTTCTTCCTTGTGAATGCCGGTCGGGATGCCGCGGCCATTGTCCGTCACGGAGACGGAGCCATCGGCATTGAGCACGATGTCGATGCGGTCGCAGTGCCCCGCCAGTGCTTCGTCGATCGCGTTGTCCGAGACCTCGAACACCATGTGGTGCAGGCCCGAGCCGTCATCGGTGTCGCCGATGTACATGCCGGGGCGCTTGCGCACCGCGTCCAGACCCTTCAGCACCTTGATGCTGTCGGCGCCATAGTCGTTTTCGTTCTGCTGCGGGGGGGTGTTGGGCGTCTGTTCCGTCATGCCGAGTATATAGGGTCTGAGGCGCTGTAACGAAAGCGAAATGCGCTCTCGTGGAAGGCTCATTTGCCTGCCCTGTGCGCCGCCGCCGCCCCGCTGCGGCTGATCGCTTTTCTCGTTCACAAAGACGAACATAAACGACTTGGGTGGGACGCATTTCGATTTTACTCTCCAGCCACGCTTTTTGGGAGAGACCTCATGGACATGAAGACGAGCAATCCTGAGTCCGGTTGCCCGGTGCACGGCGCCGGCCGTTCCCTTCTCGGCCGTACCAACAAGGACTGGTGGCCGGATATGCTGGCAACCGAAATCCTGAACCCGAACGGCCCGTCCAATCCGCTGGGACCGGACTTCGACTATGCCGAAGCCTTCAAGCAGCTCGACTATCAGGCGCTGAAGGCGGATCTTCACGCCCTGATGACGGACAGCCAGCCCTGGTGGCCGGCGGATTACGGTCACTACGGCCCCTTCTTCATCCGCATGGCCTGGCATGCTGCCGGCACCTATCGCACGGCGGACGGGCGCGGCGGCGCCAACAGCGGCCAGCAGCGCTTTGCACCGCTCGACAGCTGGCCCGACAACGGCAATCTCGACAAGGCGCGCCGCCTGCTGTGGCCGATCAAGCAGAAATACGGCAAGCATATCAGCTGGGCCGATCTGTTCATTCTCACCGGCAATGTCGCGATCGAGAGCATGGGCGGCCCGGTCTTCGGCTTCGGGGGCGGGCGCGCCGACGTGTTCGAGCCGGAACGCGACATCTACTGGGGCAGCGAGGACAAATGGGTCAACGAGGGCGTTCAGACCCGCATCGACCCGGACAAAGGTCTGGAGATCGAAGGGCCGCTCGCCGCGATCCAGATGGGTCTCATCTACGTGAACCCGGAAGGGCCGGGCGGCGTGCCCGATCCGCTGCAGTCCGCGCGCGACATCAAGGAAACCTTCGAGCGCATGGCGATGAACCATGAGGAGACCGTCGCGCTCACCGCGGGCGGCCACACCTTCGGCAAGGCGCATGGCAATGGCGACGCGTCGCTCCTTGGCAAGGCGCCCTCCGGTGGCGATCTGGCAGCGCAGGGCTTCGGCTGGGTCTCAAGCCATGAGAGCGGAGGCATCGGCGAGCACACCGTCACCAGCGGCATCGAGGGGTCTTGGGTCAACACGCCGACCCAGTGGAGCGAGAACTACTTCCGCCTGCTGCTCGACTATGACTATGAGCTGGTCCACTCGCCGGCCGGCGCGCAGCAGTGGCAGCCGATCGACCAGCGCGAAGAGGACATGGCCCCGGCGGCCTGGGACGCGAGCCTCAAGGTGCCGACGATGATGACCACGGCCGATATGGCGCTAAAGATGGACCCCGAGTTCCGCGCGATCAGCGAGAAATTCCGCAACGATCACGAAGCGTTCAAGGATGCCTTCGCGCGGGCATGGTTCAAGCTGACGCATCGCGACATGGGGCCGAAGGTCCGCTATCTCGGCCCGGAAGTGCCGGTGGAAGATCTGATCTGGCAGGATCCCATCCCTGCCGGCGCCATGCCCACAGGCGCCGAAGTCGCGGCCGTGAAGGCGAAGATTGCGGCGAGTGGCCTGACCGTCAGCCAGCTCGTCAAGACCGCCTGGGCTTCGGCCAGCACATATCGCAAGTCCGATCATCGCGGCGGCGCCAATGGCGCGCGCATTCGCCTTGCGCCGCAAAAGGACTGGGACGTCAATGAGCCCGCGATGCTCGCGAACGTGCTGGAGACGCTGGACGGTCTGCGCGGCTCGCTGTCGATGGCGGATGCGATCGTGCTTGGCGGCGTCGTGGGCCTTGAGAAGGCGATCAGCGACGCCGGGTTCAGCGTCGCGGTGCCGTTCACGGGCGGGCGCGGCGATGCCACTGAAGAGCAGACCGATGGTGACAGCTTCGCCGTGATGGAGCCGGAGGCGGACGCCTTCCGCAACTATCTCGGCAAGAAAAAGCTGGCGGTGAAGACCGAGGAGATGATGCTCGACCGCGCCTCATTGCTGGGCCTGTCCGTGCCGGAAATGACGGTGCTGATTGGTGGCCTGCGCGTGCTCGGTGCCAATCATGGCGAGCGTGGCCATGGTCATTTCACCAAGCGTTCGGGGCAGCTCACCAACGACTTCTTCGTCAATCTGCTTGGCATGACCAATGTCTGGAAGGCGGTGGAAGGCTCGGACGATCAGGAGTTTATCGCCACTGACCGCAAGGGCGGCCACGAGACGTGGCGCGCCACGCGGGCCGATCTGATCTTCGGCTCCAACTCGGAGCTGCGCGCCGTGGCCGAGGTCTATGCCGAAAGCGGCAGCGAGGAGAAGTTCGTGAAGGACTTCGTCGCCGCCTGGAGCAAGGTGATGAACGCCGACCGCTGGGATCTTGTGGCGGCTTGAACCTTCGATCGAGAGTCTGCCGGCGGCTTCGGCAGACTCTCGGCCTAGGCCATTCCTGAAATGCGCATGGCGCCGCGTCGACCCATGCGCTAGCTATGTTGCGCCCACCGGTGCTCCGCGATTCCTTGCCTTCGGGCGGGCCGTGATACCCATCGCCGGCGGCAAGGGAGAGAGATCATGGCCCGCATTCATCTGCTTCATGCCATCGCTGCCACGGTGATGCTTGCAACTGCTGCCCCTGTTTTGAGCGCCACCCCTGCGGAAAGTGCTGTCGCTGATCCCGCACGTCCGGAAGCGGACCGCGCGCGCGATGCCGACCGCAAGCCGGCTGAGCTGGTGACGTTCGCAGGCGTCAAGCCGAGCGCGACTGTCGCGGAGCTTGCGCCGGGCGGCGGTTATTTCACGCGCATTCTCGTCGGTACAGTGGGGGCGAAGGGCCATGTCTATGCCATGGTCGGCCGCCCGTCACCGGCGCTGTCAGACTATGCCACGAGCCATCCCAATCTCAGCGTGGTCTCGGCCAAGTCTGGCGAGATCAACGTGCCCGCTCCGGTCGATGTGGTCTGGACGACGCTCAACTATCATGACTTCAAGAACGCGAAGGTCGGCGAGAGCGACGTTGCCGCGCTGACGAATGCGGCCGCGTTCAAGGCGCTCAAGCGCGGCGGCATTTATCTGGTTGTCGATCATCAGGCGGCGCCCGGATCGGGGACCAGCGCCACCTCGAGCCTGCACAGGATCGAATCGGCAGCGGTGAAGAAGGAGGTTGAGGCCGCCGGCTTCAAGCTGGCAGGCGAAAGCCCGCTTCTGCATCATGCGGCGGACGATCACACGCTGCGCGTGCAGGAGAGCGGCATTCGCGGCAAGACGGATCAGTTCGTCCTGAAATTCCGCAAGCCCTGAAGGTCATCGCAGCGGGCACGGCCGGCCTATTGGGGCCGGCCGCAGCGCCGGTTACGCCTGATAAGGTGTCTGCATGCGGGACACATAAAGGGATGAGCGGGCGACCGGCGTCCCGATAAGGCGTGCCTTCATGCCTCGCCTCAAGGTGTCGGCATCAGGCAGGTTGTTGAGCACCACGCGTGTGCCGCCGAAAGGCAGCGGTTCGATGACCGAAATGGCGATCTTCTGCTTCGTGCAATAATCGGTCACTTCGACGACAGTGGCTGTGAGAGTGATCGCGCGGCTCATGCGGGCGATCCTCCCGCAACCGCATAGCCACGGCGCAGGGTCTTTAAAAAGGGATTGAAGTTGGTCATTGGACGCGTCCCGGTCAGCAAGCGGGAGCGCGGATGGTCTCTCAGTCAGGGCGAAAGCTTGCGGAGCGGCTCGCGGTGATGCGGGCTCGATGACACAGAAGTGTTGCCATGTCGTCGGAATTCGTCCGCTACCGGTTTTTGGCACTGCACCGACGGCACGCCCGGGGCCAGATGGAAACTCGGGCAAAATCTGATCGTGGTATGCGCTCAGGCGGCGTTCTTAGCGGCCTTGTTCTGCTGATAGCGCTCGATTGCTTCGAGGGTGATGCGGGGGGAAGGATGAGCGCGCCGCCACAATTGCGCGCTCATCCCCGACCGCCTGGCTGTCAGCGCGGCGCGGCGGTCACTTCCGCGATCACCGCACGTCCGCGCCGGATCGCATCGGCGGTCTTGGTCTTTCCGGCCTGTATGTCGTCGGCGAGGGTCATCAGCCGTTCCGCCCCGGCTGATCCGGTGTCGGGCACTTCCGCAGCGCTAACCCCGTTGCTTTTGCTGATTGCTTCGTCCCAGGCAGAGCGGATCGCCGCCCAATAGTCTTTGGTCGCGGCCCAGTAGGCGTCGGCGGCGGCGACATCAAACCCGCTGTCCTTCACATAGCTGTTGAGCACGGATTCCTGCACGAAGGGGACGAGCTTGTCGCTCCCCGCCGTGCCCGGCTCCGCACCCATCTTCATATTGTCCTGCCAGTGGATCCAGCCGGCAGGCGAGGGGGAGTGGCGGTTGATCGCGAGATAGCGGTCATAGACCGGCTTCCTCACTGCATCGCGCCGGGCGAGCGGGCGCCAGGTCCAGTTGCTGCGCCAGCGCCGCACGCCGCCTTCGGTGGTCCATTGCCCCCAGCCGCCGTAACGCGGCGAATCGTCGGTCTGCCACACTGTCTGGGACCAGCGGCCACCGCGCATGGTTTGTGGCACGGCTTCCTGGTTCCACCGGCCCTTGCCGGCATAGACGAGCACGGTTTCCGGCTCGTAGGTCCAGTCCTGCCGCCAGTGCTTGATGACGAAGGTCTTGCCGTTCTCATCCTTCACCACGAGCAGATGCTGAAGTACGATGTGGCGACCCGTATCCTCGATCACGCGGACGCTTTCATATCCGCCGGAAATTTTGGCGGGGATCGGCGTATAGTCGCTGCGCCAGGGCGTCGTCTCGCGCATGTCGAACGTCACCTTGTAGTCGCCTGCCATCGCCAGAATGTCGGCGCGGTCCGCCGTGAAGGACGAGGTTTCGGCCTCGGCGCTCCTCGGCTTCACCGGGCCATCGGCGATGGCAGGCGTGGTCGCCAGCACGCTGGCGGCGATCATCAGGGATGTGAACAGGGTTTTCATGAGGATGGTCCCTTCAGAAGCGGGCAGTGATGGAGACGCTGGCGTTGCGTCCCGGCTGAGTGAATGCGTCGAGGAGGGAGACGGACTGGCCGGCGCCGTTGACCGCCGAGGCATTGGCGGCAAGGCCGCGCACATCGCTCCACCACGCATATTTGCGGTTCAGGATGTTGAAGACGCCGGCGCGCAGGGTCAGCGCCTCGCCGATCCGCACATAAGCGGTCGCATCGAGGATGGTGAACGCGCCGGGCCTGAAGCAGGGTGATCCGCTGCAGATCGTCGTCGCGCCTGTCGCGGTGCGATAGGTGGTGCGGTCCAGCTCCTTCTGAGCCGCGTGCGTGCCGATGATCTGGCCGCCGAAGCGTCCGTTGGGATCGTCGAAGCCCAGGCCCATCACCAGCTTGAGCGGGTCAATGGTCGAGAGCGGGGATCGCACACCGCCAGCGCCCGTCACGGTGCCGGTGGCGTAGCTGATCGCCATGCGCGCGGAGAGACCACTCTTCGCACGCAGGCCGAGCGATCCTTCCGCACCCTCGATCCGCACGCGATTGAGGTTGATGAACTGGAACACCGCCGGGTTTGCCGGGGTGAAGCCGCCGCCCACCACTTCCTGGCTAATGAAGTTGCGATAGCGGCCGGAGAAGGCCGTCACCGAACCTACGACGCCACCCTGCGCCACACGCAGTCCGCCTTCCACCGTCTCGCTCGTCTCGGGCTTGAGGTCGGGATTGGGCAACGAGGTGTAACCCTGGGCCAGGTTCTGGAAGAACTGGTTCACCTGCGTGGGTGAGGGCGCCTTGAAGCCACGCGCATAGTTGGCGAACAGATTGACCGGGCCGAGCTTGGCTACGCCGCCAATCTTGGGGGAGAGGCGCGATCCGCTCTGCTCCGCTGCCGCGAAGCGGGGCAGCAATGGGTCGCTCTGCGGGTCGAGGCTGTAATGGTCGAAGCGCAGCACCGGGAAAAGCGTCAGTCGCCCATCCGCGAAACTCAGTTCGTCCGCCAGATACGCGCCGGCCAGCGTGAAGTTGGTTTCCGGGAAGGCGCGGGTCGGAAAGACGTCGGGCGGCGTCGGTGTCGTGCCGTCGCGAAGGCCCGTCTGCCGGGTCACGCTCACATCGCCACCGTAGACGAGGCGGTGGCCGATTGCACCCGTCGTCGCGTCGCTGCGCAGTTCGAGGCTGGCGCCGATTACTCGGTTCTCGAAGGTGTTGAGACGAGTGCGGTCGGCGGCGGTGTTGCGGTCCTCGGCGGAGAACTGCCGGTTCTCGCCGTCCTGATACCAGAGTGTTAGCTGCGCGCTGTCGATCGCACCACTGCCCTGATAGCGCCAGTCGAGGCTCACCCGGTCGCGCCGTGTCTTGTCGCGCGCGGTGAGGCCGATCACGCTGGTCGCCGCCGTCGGACGCGCCGCGATCCCGCTCAGCACATTGGTGCTCACATGGCTGTCGAGATGGTCGAAGGTCAGGCGGACGCGATGTGCGTCATTGGGGCTCCACACGATCTTGCCGAGGATCGCGTTGGACCGCGTGTCCTGTGGGTTGGGGGCGGTGCGGCTGGCATTGGGCGCTTCATTGGCGCCCTTATTGTCCAGTTCGTGCCCGTCGCGGCGGGTATAGGCGATGAGCGCCGACCAGGCGCCGCTGCGCCCGGCGAGGATGCCTGTCTCGCTGAACTGATCGTCCGCCGAATCATAGGCGGCGCGGGCCAGCCCCGCGATTGATTTGCCTTCCTTGAGGAAATCGGCCGGATCGCTGGTTATGAAGCTCACTGCACCCGCCAGGCCGTCGCTGCCATAGAGCGCCGAGGCCGGGCCGCGCAGGATCTCGACCGATTTAACGAGGCCCACGTCCACATAGTCGCCGCGACCGGAGGACTGTGCGCCGAAGTCGAAACCATCGGGCACGCGCACGCCGTCCACCTGCACGAGCACGCGGTTGCCTTCCAGTCCGCGGATATTGAAGCCGGCATTGCCGTCGCGCCCCGTGGCGCCGCTTGCCGCGCCGAACCGGCTGAGTGCGCGCCGCACGCTCACGCCGGGCTCGAAGCGAACGAGATCCTTGATATCGGACGCGAGCTGATCGGCGATCTGCCTGTCAGTGATGACGGAGACGGTCGCCGGCACGTCGATGATGGCCTGTGGAAGGCGAGTGGCTGTGACAGTGATTGCGCCGCGCGAATCGAAGGTGACGAGTGGATCGCCGTCCTGCGCCTGTGCTGCTTGCGGGGCCAGCGCGAGGCAGAGAGCCAATGCGGAGAGCCCCCCGCCCGATCTTGTACGGAGGCGACAGGCAACAGAACGACGATTGGCAATCACAACCACATACCCCTATTTCAATGATATTGAGAATCGTTATCGAATTAAGCGCCTAGAAGGCCGGCCTTGCTTGCGTCAAGACCTTTATCGATAATGAGTAGCAATAGCTAAATATGGGTAGTTCGGAGGTTCAGCGTTCGGGTCGGTGGTCGAATGGATGGGCCGTTCCAGGGAGCGGACATGGACTGGCAGGCGCGTGCGTGGCCAGAGCACTTTCGGTCAGATCAGATCATCCGACGGATCAAGAATTCCGGACACTAAAAACCCCGTTCCGGCGTGATTTGGCCGGAACAGGGTCTTTGTTGTCGCTCAGCTTTGCGCTCAGGCGGCGTTCTTGGCCGCCTTGCTCTGCTGATAGCGCTCGATCGCTTCGAGGGTGATGCGGCGGGCATCTTCCGCGCCGCCCCAGGTGCCGACGCGCACCCACTTGGTCTTTTCCAGATCCTTATAGTGAGTGAAGAAGTGCTCGATCTGCTCCATCACGATGCCGGGCAGATCGTCCTTTTCGCCGACGTCGGCATAATAAGGGAACGTCTTGTTGTCCGGCACGCAGACCAGCTTCTCGTCGCCGCCGGCCTCGTCCTCGAGGTTCAGCACCGCGATCGGGCGGGCGCGGACGACCGATCCCGGCACGAAGGGCGAGCGGGCGATGACCAGCGCGTCGAGCGGGTCGCCATCGGGCGAGAGCGTGTGCGGCACGAAGCCATAGTTGGCCGGGTAGCGCATCGGCGTGTGCAGGATGCGGTCGACGAACAGCGCGCCCGATGCCTTGTCGAACTCGTATTTCACGGGTTCGCCGCCGGTCGGGACTTCGATGATCACATTGAGGCTGTGCGGCGGATCGTCACCGACCGGAATAAGCTCGATATTCATGGAAGGATTTTACCTGTTCTTGTCTGGGGTTAACGATCATCCCGTCGTCCGCGCCCGCAAGAGACGATCGAGACTGCCTTCGCCCTCTCCTTGTTTTCTCAGGTGCGGATAGCGGATACCACCCGAATAATCGAGCGTGATCGTGCGGTATCTCTTGTCCTGCTTCAGGATCAGCGTCACCGGGTTTTTCTTGTCCTTTGCGGCAGTCAGCGCGTTTTTCAGGACGTCCGCCGAATATTCGTCACCATTGACGGCCAGGATGCGGTTGCCGATTGCCATTCCGGCCTTGAACGCGGCGCTTCCCCAGATGACGCTGGTGACCTCACCGCCGTCATTCTTCACGATCATGCCGGGGCCGAAACTCATGTCGATGGACTTGGCGGAGCTCTCTGAGTCCTTCACGGTGGTGTTGGGCGTCTCGTCATAGACGAGGCGATAGCCGCCCATGTCGAACCCGGCCTTGGTGACTTCCTTTGTCGGCTGGTCCACTCGCGTGGCGAAGAAGCCCGTCCAGTCATAGGGGCTGATGGCGTTCAGCGTGTCGATCACGTCCTGCCGCGTGAAGGTCACTTGTCCCCAGTCGCCCTCCTTCAAGCCATTGGTCTTGCCGAAGAACGCCTTGGCGAAGTCGTCGAGGCCTTTGCTGCCGCCACTGGCCTTCTGGATGATCGCGTCGGCTTCCAGCCAGATCATCAGGCCCTCGTTGTAATAATCCTCGCTGCGCTGCCAGCTGGTCCACGCCTTGGGGCGGCGGGCGGAGATGATCGGATCGTTGGTGGTGTCGACCATCGGCCGCCACTCGCGCCCCTTGGTGAGGTCCAGCCGCGCGGCGATGGAGGCCAGCGCATCCAGCGTCTGCGGCTTGGAGGTGATGCCCGAGCGGTTGCCCAGTATATAGCCCCAGAACTGGGTCTGGCCTTCATACACCCATAGCGTCTCGTTCTGCATCGGGGTGCGGAAGTCGGGCGTCCAGAGCGTCGCGCCCCGGCGGAACTTGCCGTCCCAGCTATGCGTGAACTCGTGCGGCAGCAGGTTGCGCCGCCCCGGTCCGTCATTCCACTTGGTGAAGTAACCTGGACCCACCCCGTTTTCGGAGCTGCGATGATGCTCCAGGCCAATGCCGCCCATCTCGTCGGTGATGGCGAAGAGGAAGTCGTAATGGTCGAAATGCTTCGCGCCGAACAGCGCGAGCGCTTCGTCGACCAGTTTCTTGTGGAATCCGATCTGCTCGGGCGTCGCCGCAAGCTCGGCAGGGGTGTCGGCCATCACGTTGAGCGTCACGTCATGGCCCAGATCGAACCGCTTCATATAAGGGCCGGCGAAGATCGGCGAATCGATCAGCGTCTCATAGTCGGTGGCCGCATAGTCGATGCGCGCGCCCGCCTTGGTGCCGCGCATTGCGGTCGCCGCTTCCCAGCCGGCGGGGAAGGTGACGCTCGCCTGCACGGGTACGCGACGGGTATAATAGCCCGCCGGATACATTGAGAGCGCCTCGAACTGCAGGTTCATCATCTTGTCGGTGATGTTCACTCGGCCCTGCGCGGCAGTCGTGGGCGCCAGAAACTGGAAGGTCGCCACCAGCGTGCGGGCATTTTCGGGCAGCGAAAGGTGGAAGGCGTAGACGTCCAGCGTATCGCGCAGCCAGGCGACGGGCTTTCCATCGACCTTGAACGCGATGCCGGCGATCTTGTCGATCGGCCCGCGCGGCGCGTGATTGCCCGGCAGCCATTCGGGGAAGAGCAGGGTCAGCGGCCCGCCCCCGCCAGCCAGCGGAATGGTCTGCGTCACATTGACGATGCGCCGGTCGAGGTCGGTCGCGTCGACCTCCACTTTCATCGTGCCGCCCGGCCAGGGAATGTCGCGCGCGGTGGGCACGGTATCGACGATCGGCGCGGCCGTGGGCGCGGAGCGGTTCACGCGGTCGATCTGGGCGGAGGCGGGGGAGAGGGCGGAAGCAGCCAGCAGGGCGGCAAGAGAGAATAGTGGAGAACGGGGCATTCATCACCTCGTTGAAGGGATTGTCATCATAAGGCCTGCGGGGCGGGCCTTGTGTGGATGCCAGCCAGCATGGCGGCACATCCGGCTGGCGTCCAGCCTTTGGGCTTGCATCAGGGGTCGGTACTGCTCGCCAGGCCCATCCGCGCTGCAAGCTCATGAAGCCGCCGGTCGCGCGTCCACAGGCGCAGGCCCGGCGTCAGCATCGTCGCGGCGATGAGATGTGCGTCAACATAGCCGATACCCAGACTATAGAGCGGCTGTCGCTCGATCAGAGCCTGCACCTCTTCGTCGCTGGCTATTGTCGCTATGGGCAAGTCGCCCATCAGCCCCAGTACCACCTCCCGCTGCCGCAGACTGCCAAGCGCGATCTCGCCGATGACGAAGGGATGGGTAAACACGCGCCCGGCCTCCAGGTCTTGCGAGAGCCGCGCGTCGCCATGACGGAGGTGATCGACCCAGACGGAGCTGTCAGCCAATATCATTGCGGGCTGTCAGTCCCCATCCACCCGTCGCCGGGGTGCAAGCTCAATGTCTGGCTCGGTTCCGCCCAGCCGGGCGAGGCGACGCGCGCTCTCACGCTCGATCAGCGCCTTGAAAGCCTCGCGCACCAGCTGTCCGCGCTCACGAACACCGGTCATTGCCTCGGCTCTAGCAAGCTGCTCGTCGTCGATCGTGATGGTCGTGCGCATAGAGTGATGGCCTCCTGCATTAAATATAGCATCATTTGATGCATGTTTCTACGCGGGTGGTTAACTGAGTTATGTTTTCTTTTACCTGCGTCTCGCGCTAAAGGCGCGCGCATATGGCGAAGATCGAGACACCCAAGCCCGTGCGCGGCACGCAGGACATGCTGGGCGGCAAGCCCGATAGTCTGGCGGACAAGTTCACTCATGTCGTCGAGACGTTCGAGCGCGTGCGTCGGCTCTATGGCTTCCGGCGCGTGGAAGTGCCGATGTTCGAGCCAACTGCCGTTTTCTCCCGCTCGCTGGGCGAGACCACCGATGTCGTCTCGAAGGAAATGTATTCGTTCGAGGATCGCGGCGGCGATTCGATCACGCTGCGGCCGGAGTTCACTGCCGGCATCGCGCGCGCCTATATCACCGAGGGCTGGCAGCAATATGCTCCCTTGAAGGTCGCGACGCACGGTGCGCTGTTTCGCTACGAGCGCCCGCAAAAGGGCCGTTACCGTCAGTTCCACCAGCTTGATGCCGAGATTATCGGCGCGGCCGAGCCGCTGGCGGACGCGGAACTGCTGATCTTCGCGGACCAGTTGCTCAAGGAACTGGGCATCAGCGAAGGCGTCACTCTCACGCTCAATACCCTGGGCGATGCGGCCAGCCGCGATTCATGGCGCGCGGCGCTGGTCGTGCATTTCGATGGGCACCGTGCCAGCCTGTCGGAAGAGAGCCTTGCCCGCCTCGAAAAGAACCCGCTGCGCATCCTGGACAGCAAGGATCCACGCGATCAGGCGATCGTCGCGACTGCGCCGGATATCGACGCCCATTTAACCGATGAGGCTCGTTCATTCTTCGAAAAAGTGACGGATGGGTTAAAGGCCGCGGATGTCGCCTGGCAACGCAATGCTCGGCTCGTGCGCGGCCTCGATTATTATCGCCACACCGCCTTCGAGTTCGTGACCGATCGGCTTGGCGCGCAGGGCACCGTGCTCGGCGGCGGCCGCTATGACGGCCTCATCGAGAACCTCGGCGGTCCCGCCACCCCGGCTGTCGGCTGGGCAGCGGGCATTGAGCGACTGGCGATGCTGGTGGACAGTGTGCCGGACAATCGGACCGATGTCTCAATCATTTGCGATGATTGGACTCAGGGTCGGTTATTCAGCGTGGTCAAAGTCCTTCGGTCATGCGGTGTGAGCGTCGACCATGCCTTCAAAGAGAACCGTAAAAAGCAATTCGAGTTTGCTTCGAAGAAGGTGAAGCCGAAAGTTCTGCTTTACCTGAATCATGTGGAGCAAGACCGTGATAGTGGCCCGCTGATGGTTCAATTGCGCTCCGAAATCGGGGAGGCCGCAGGACTTGGCGTTGCCCAGAAGATTTGGGATGCTTTGGCTTCCAGATTCATTGTCAGTGAACTTGAAACGCCGTGGATGGCGAAGCTCGATCTGCGACCATAAGCATGACCACCATCTCCCCTCATCACTCCCATCGCCCTGAACTTGTTTCAGATTTCTCTCAGCACACCTCTCATCACCCCTCCCTTTCAAGGGAGGGGCAGGGGGTGGGTGACGCGCGTCGCGCGTTCAGTATCGCCGTAGTTACAGAAGACCCCACCCCTTCCCCCTCCCCTGAAGGAGAGGGGCTTATAGGGTTGACCCCATGACCATCTCCCCAGATCGCATTGCCGCGATCCTGCGTCGGCAGGAGGAAGTGCAGGCACAGATGTCCCGCCCGGATCTCGATCCGGCCGAGTTCGTCCGCCTGTCCAAGGATTATGCCGAGCTCGAGCCGGTGGTGCGGGCCGCATCAGAGGTGGAGGGGCTGCGCGCCGAGCAGAGCGAGCTCGAAGCGATGCTTGCTGATCCGGAAATGAAGGCCATGGCGCAGGAGGAGTTGGAGAGCGTGCGCGCCCGGCTTCCCCAGGCCGAGCATGATCTCGCCGTCTCGCTGCTGCCGCGTGACGCCGCCGATGAGCGCGCCGCGATGCTGGAAATCCGCGCCGGGACGGGCGGGGACGAAGCCGCGCTGTTCGCGGGCGACCTGTTCCGCATGTATCAGCGCTATGCCGAATCGCGCGGCTGGCGGGTCGAGCTCATTTCCGCCAACGCCTCCGAGGCGGGCGGCTTCAAGGAAGTGATCGCCAGCATCACGGGTGCAGGCGTCTTCGCCCGGCTCAAGTTCGAGAGCGGGGTTCACCGCGTCCAGCGCGTGCCGGTCACGGAGAGCGGTGGGCGCATTCACACCAGCGCTGCCACGGTCGCCGTGTTGCCCGAGGCGGAGGAAGTGGACGTCGCGATCAACGAGGCGACGGACCTGCGCATCGACGTCTATCGTTCGTCCGGCGCGGGCGGCCAGCATGTGAACACGACCGATTCCGCCGTGCGCATCACGCATTTACCCACGGGCATCGTCGTCACTCAGCAGGATGAGAAGTCCCAGCACAAGAACAAGGCCAAAGCCTTGAAGGTGCTCCGCGCCCGGTTATACGAGGCCGAGCGCGAGCGGACGCAGAGCGAGCAGGCCGGCGCCCGCAAGGCGATGGTCGGCTCGGGCGACCGCTCCGAGCGCATCCGAACCTATAATTTTCCACAAGGGCGCGTCACCGATCATCGCATCAACCTGACTCTCCACCGCCTGCCCGAGATTCTCGAAGGTGCGGCGCTGGACGATGTCATTGCCGCCCTGATTGCAGAGGACGAGGCCGCGCGCCTCGCACAACTCGATGAAGCAGCATAAGCCCTTGAATCCCCCGCCGGCCGGATGGCGCCTCGTCGCCTTCTCCTCCCGGCCCGTTGCCCGCACCGGCTCGGCCGATGCGCGGACGGGGCAGGATCGCGAATCGCGCAAGCGTGTCATCGCCGCTCGCTGACTGGCTGCGGGAGGGCGCGGCGCGGCTCTCCACCGTCTCGGATACGCCCCGGCTGGATGCGGAGCTGATCGCGGCCTATGCGCTGGGGCTCTCCCGCGCCGACATGCTGCTGCGCCTGCGCGATCTGGCCGTGCCGGACGAGGCTGAGGCTTTGCTGGAGCGACGCCTTGCGCATGAGCCGGTGGCGCACCTCACCGGCACGCGCGATTTCTGGACGCTGACGCTGAAGGTGACGCCGGACGTGTTGATTCCCCGGCCGGACAGCGAGACGCTGATTGAGGCGGCGATCGATCATTTCCGGGACCGCCCGCCGCCCCGCCGCATTCTGGATCTCGGCACTGGGTCGGGCGCGCTGCTGCTCGCGGCGCTTGATGTCTGGCCGGGAGCTACCGGGGTGGGCGTGGACATCTCGCCCGCCGCGCTTGCCGTCGCGCGGGAGAATGCAGTGGTATGCGGCATGGCCGGGCGCGCCGAATTCCGCCTCGGCGACTGGTGCGGGGGGCTGGATGGCGAGGGCTTCGATCTCGTCCTCTCCAACCCCCCCTATATAAAGAAGTCTGCAAGTCTGGATGCGCAGGTGCTGCGCGAGCCGGAAATGGCGCTTTTCGGTGGGACTGATGGCCTGGATGCCTATCGGGTGCTGGCCCGGCAGCTGCCCGGTTTCAACGACAGTTTGTTGCTGGCGGTGATCGAGATCGGCTGGGATCAGCGGGAAACCGCCGCTGCGCTCTTCGCCGAAGCCGGTTTTACTGTTGGTATAAGGTGTGACCTGGCCGGCCACCCCCGCTGCCTTGTCCTAAGGTCGCCCGAAAAGTCGGTCTAAAAACGGGGTCTGAGCGACGGGAAGCGCTTTTTTAACGTTGATATGCGAATTTCGCTTGGTTTGAAGCTTGCGAGCCATTATCTCGGCTACAGGACAGCCTTATTCCGGCGCATGGGCGCGGGGGGCTGACCTGCTCCCACAGGCTTGGCGGTGCGTTTGAATTTCCAGCGCCGCACAACGAGGCAAGGGGACGCGAGAAGCGCGC